>NZ_JANQDF010000058.1:0-32313 GCF_029891675.1 Anabaenopsis tanganyikae CS-531 | reverse complement strand
GGAAGATTTTATCCGGACAATGGTCTTTTAAGGGGCTATTTTTCTTACTAAGAATACAGACTTTGTACTGTTTTTCTCCCTTGTCACCTAGTCCACCTTGTCCACCTTGTCTTGTCCTTGTCAGGGGAGGGGACTGGATTTTATTGTTTTTTGTGTGTTCCCCAATCCTTCCCAATCCTTCCCAATCCTTCCTATTCCCTGTTCGATGTGTTCCCTGTTCCCTAAGATAAAAATTACCTGTTGAAAATTTATCAAACATCCTCTTAGAGACTATGGCATAGGACTTTTGAGTTTTGCTATATAAACCTGCTATTTGTACTCCTTCAGCTTGTAGTTTCCCCATCATCATTTTGAAAGGGACTTTTGCCAATTTGCAGTTGTTTTTTCGTTTTTTTCAGTTGTTTCCATAAAGCTTTGATTTGTTCGTAAGCTTCTTCTGGGGTGAGCTTTCCACCAGTCTCTAAATTACAGATATAACTGATACGTTGAGCAAATTCCTGCAAATTTGCATTAAAAACCAAATTTTCCGGCTTGACATGACCATAGTAGCGTCCACGAGGATAGAGAAAATCATCTTTGTTCATTATTTTTTTCTCCATTTTTGTTGTGTTTATTTTCCATCAATAAATTCTCGAACTGTATCCCACGCAACTTTTTTTATTCTTGTCTTCTTTGTCTAAAATCATGGGTTTTTTTGTACTTGAAAGTTTTTAATATAACTAAATAATTAACTACCCTCAATTTTTTTCTCAGACCCAATTAGTTTACATTAAGACTTTAATCATACCGGGGTGAGACAAGAAATGGTTAATTATGATTGGGAATTTCAAACATTAAGTCAAACCTCAAACCTTTGACAAAAAGCTGTATAAACAATTTACAGAACATTTTGTGTAAGTGAGATACAGTAGGGCGACATGATTCCTACCCTACGGGAGTTTTAAGATTAATACTCGCACCTCATTTACCTGTAATCTGCTGTATTTACTTAATTGGCAAAATATGATAGTTTTATAGTCTGATTGTTGAGAACTTATTTCATTAAATTATCATTAAATGATAAACTAGATTTTGTCAATTGATTACATATTTTATCCTTGATCACCTTTTTTCAGGTGTATGTGCTTGATATCAGCTAACCAACTATAGCTAACTCAGCACCAATGGCGGATATTGAAGCACAAAAGATAAAATAGTTAAGCCTAAAAGGTCGAAAACTACCCACAGCGTACAAATTTATCTCATATCATGTCTGTTTATCCCCAGTTATACGAAGGCAAAGCTAAAATTCTCTATGCAACGGACGAGCCAGAAGTCCTGTTAGCTGATTTCAAAGATGATGCCACGGCTTTTAATGCCCAGAAACGTGGCAGTATTATCAACAAGGGAAAAATTAACTGTAGCATTTCTAGCCGGCTATTTCAGCACTTAGAAACACAAGGTATAAAAACACACTATATTGACAGTCCTCAACCGCATCAAATGCGAGTCAAGGCTGTGAAGATTGTGCCACTAGAAGTAGTGGTGAGAAATATTGCCGCAGGAAGTCTGTGTCAGCAAACAGGATTACCAATAGGTACAGTGCTCAAACAACCTTTAGTGGAATTTTATTACAAAAATGACCAGTTGGGAGATCCACTGTTAACACGCGATCGCCTATTCCTCTTAAAACTAGCAACACCGGAACAAGTAGAGACAATTCACAATCTAGCATTGCAAGTCAACGAATTTCTCCGGGGCTTTTGGCAGCAGTGCGGCATTACCCTAGTAGACTTCAAACTAGAATTTGGTTTGGACTCAAAACAGCAGATACTCTTGGCAGATGAAATCAGCCCGGATACCTGCCGTTTATGGAACACAGGCGAAGCAGATCCTAACTTGAGGGTGATGGATAAAGACCGTTTCCGTCGGGATTTGGGAAATGTAGAAAATGCTTACCAGGAGGTATTAGAAAGAGTGCTAAAAGCAGTAGAAACTAAAACTTGAAATGGTCAAAAGCAAAAAGTCAGAATCAATAGTTTTTGACTGATGCTTTGTGAACCATCAGTAAATAGGCAATAGGAAGCAACTTGATTTGCACCTGGGGTCTTGTGCATAAGAGTAATGGTGTGTGGATGTGATAGCTTGCGTGGCGTAGCCATAGAGGAATTGAAAGAACATGCGTTTATCTCCGGTATGGATGGCATTTGTAGCAGTTGCAGCGCCACTAGGCATCTGTGAGAGTGCAAATGCCCAAAGTATTAATAATTCAGAACAGACAACAGAGGTTTTTAGTCCTGGGTTCAATCAGCAGTCAGCAATTGAAACCAAAAATCAGTCTTTGTTCACGGTTACCCCCGTGAAATCATCGCAGAAGACAACAGCAGAAGTAATTGTCCCCACCTTAACAAGCCTGAAAGTTGATTCGGTTCCGGAAATTGCCCCCCCAGTGCTCACGGCTCAAACTACTCCCGATGGAGAAAATTCCAGTACTCCAAGCTCAGAACCTCGAGTACTGGTATCAGAAGTAGTTGTCAGATCAGAAAAGGGACAACTAACACCGGAACTAGAAAGGCAAGTTTACAGCGTCATTCGTACTCAACCAGGTCGCACAACAACCAGATCTGAACTGCAAGAAGATATTAATGCCATCTTTGCCACTGGGTTCTTTGCCAACGTTGAAGCAGTGCCAGAAGATACAGCTATTGGCGTACGGGTAAGCTTTATTGTCCAACTTAACCCCGTCCTCACCAAAGTACAAGTGCAAGCTAATCCGGGAACTGATGTTCCCTCGGTACTAGCTCCCGGTACTGTGGATGCAGTCTTTGGTGAGCAATATGGTCAAGTCCTCAACCTGAGACAATTCCAAGCAGGTATCCAGCAGTTAACTAAAAAGTACCAAGAACAAGGTTACGTATTAGCCAACCTCATTGGCTCACCACAAATTTCGGAAACCGGCCTTGTCACCCTACAAATAGCCGAAGGGGTGGTAGAAAATATTCAGGTCCGCTTCCAGGATCGCGAAGGTCGGGAGGTAGATGAAAACGGAGAACCAATTCAGGGACGAACCCAAGAATATATAATTACCCGAGAAATGCAGTTAAGTCCAGGAGAAGTATTTAACCGGGACATAGTACAAACAGACCTCCAGAGGGTATTTGGACTGGGGCTATTTGAAGATGTCAACATATCTCTTGACCCTGGTACTGACCCGAGTCAGGTAAAAGTAGTAGTGAACGTAGCCGAACGTACTAGTGGGTCTATTGCAGCTGGAGCCGGGTTTAGTTCTGCCAGTGGATTATTTGGGACTGTAAGCTATCAGCAGCAAAACCTAGGAGGAAGAAACCAAAACCTAGGAGCCGAAGTACAGATCGGACAACGGGAGCTGCTTTTTGATCTGCGGTTTACAGACCCCTGGATTGCCGGTGACCCCTATAGAACTTCTTATACAACAAATATTTTTCGCCGCAGTTCCGTTTCCTTAATTTTTGACGGCAAAGATGAGAATATAAGAACATTTCAACTAGGTGAAACCGACGGCGATCGCCCTCGTGTTCTCAGATTAGGTGGTGGTATTAATTTTAACCGTCCATTATCTCCCAATCCCTATGAAAGATCAGAATGGAGTGCTTCAGCCGGATTGCAGTATCAACGAATTTCCACCCGTGATGCTGATGGTAATATCAGACCGCAAGGAGCAGTATTCGAGGATGGAGTGCCCACAGAAACAGTTCCTCTAAGCCTCTCAGGGGGAGGTGAAGATGACTTAGTGTTATTACAACTAGGCGCACAGCGCGACCTGCGTAATAACCAATTGCAACCAACAGCAGGTTCTTTGCTACGCTTTGGTGTGGATCAGTCCGTACCAGTGGGACTAGGTAGCATTTTTCTAACCAGACTCCGGGGTAACTATAGTCAATACTTACCTGTGAGGTTGACCAACTTCGCACCGGGGGCGCAAACCCTAGCCTTTAACGTGCAAGGCGGAACAATTCTGGGTGACTTACCGCCCTATGAAGCTTTTACCCTAGGCGGTAGCAACTCTGTGCGGGGTTACGAAGAAGGAGCCTTAACCAGTGGACGCAGTTATGTCCAAGCCTCTGTTGAGTATCGCTTCCCTGTATTCTCAGTGGTTAACGGCGCACTGTTTGTTGATGTCGGTAGTGACTTAGGAACCACAACTCAGGCGGCTAACGTCCTCAACAAAAACGGTAGTGGCTACGGTTACGGTTTGGGTGTGCGTGTACAATCGCCACTAGGCCCCATTCGGATTGACTACGGCATTAACGATGACGGCGATAGTCGCATCAATTTTGGTATTGGTGAAAGGTTTTAACGGCACTTGCTAATTTTGGCATTTGCCTCAATACTATTCCGATAAGGGGTCATCACCGAAACTGCAAATGAATCACATATTAACTTTTAGCTCATGGAACAACACACCATAGCAGGAGAAATCACTCAAACTGGAGTGGGACTGCATAGTGGTGTGAGTACCCATGTGCGCATATTCCCAGCTCCATCTGGGAGTGGGCGGTACTTTGTGCGGGTGGATTTGCCAGATTTACCAATCATTCCGGCTCAAGTTACCGCCGTCAGTCAAACTCTGCTCTCTACTCAATTGGGCCAAGGTGAAGCTGGCGTGCGCACAGTGGAGCACTTATTAGCAGCCCTGGCCGGTATGGGTGTCGATAACGCCCGCATTGAAATTGATGGACCAGAAGTACCACTATTAGACGGTTCAGCACAGGTTTGGACTGACAGTATTACTCAAGTTGGCTTAGTGTCGCAACCAACTAGTAAACCAGTTCCCTTGGTGGTGAAACAGCCCATCTGGATTTATGAAAATGATGCTTTTGCGTGCGCCCTTCCAGCATCAATAACCCGTTTTAGTTACGAGATTGATTTTGAACTGTCGGCTATTGGCAACCAATGGTACAGTTGGTCATTGAGTGACAACTTTGTGGCGGAAATTGCTCCGGCTCGTACTTTTGGGTTACTACACCAAATTGAATACTTACAGAAAACCGGGTTAATTAAGGGTGGTAGCTTGGATAACGCCCTTGTTTGTGGGTCAGAAGGTTGGGTAAATCCACCACTCAGGTTTGAAAATGAACCAGTTCGTCATAAAATATTAGATTTAGTAGGAGATTTGAGTTTATTGGGAAATTTTCCTCAAGCTCATTTCTTAGCATATAAAGCCAGCCACAATTTACACATTCAACTGGCTCGGAAAATTTTAGAACAGGAATCGGGTAAAATCTAAAATCTCAGGTTTTCACCCATGACTACTTAATTCATTAATTACAAATTCAACACAGCGCTAATGGCAATTGTCACCCCAGTGAATAGTCCCGATACTACTGCACCTACATCTACCCCAGAAAAAAGTACTGAAATTAAAACCACATTTTCATCTGAAGAAATTCAGAAATTGCTACCCCACCGTTACCCATTCCTATTGGTAGATAAAATCATTGACTATGTTCCCGAAAAACTGGCTGTAGGCGTTAAAAATGTCACTGTCAATGAACCACAGTTCCAGGGACATTTCCCAGAACGTCCCCTGATGCCTGGAGTGCTGATTGTTGAAGCAATGGCACAGGTTGGGGGTATTATTCTTAAGCAATTACCAGGGTTTGAGGAGGGACTATTTGTGTTTGCTGGTATCGATAAAGTGCGATTCCGCCGCCAGGTAGTTCCGGGAGATCAGCTAGTGATGACAGTAGAACTATTGTGGATAAAACAACGTCGTTTCGCTAAAGTACAAGCCCGTGCAGAGGTTGACGGTCAACTTGCTACTGAAGGCGAATTAATGTTTTCTCGAATTAACTAATAAGCTGTCGAGTGGGTAAAGCCGTGGTTGACTCTTAAGCTCGACTTCCATAAATAACAAAACATCATCCAGTCTAGATTTTCGTTGCTCTTACACACAACTTGCTTTGCTCGACACTTTTGGCCACTGATTGTATAAACGCCATTAATCGCGTTTCTACACTTAAAAAAGTTCTGGAGATTCACCCTTGAAAACGCTTATTCATCCCACTGCTGTAATTCATCCTCAATCGGAACTTCACCCAACAGTGCAAGTCGGTGCCTATGCTGTGATTGGAGCTAATGTCAAAGTCGGCATGGAAACAATTATTGGCCCTCATGTCGTGCTAGAAGGTCCTTGTGAGATTGGAGCGCGAAATCAGATTTTTCCCGGTGCTGCTATTGGTATGGAACCCCAGGATCTCAAGTTTGTTGGCGAACCAACTTGGGTGAAAATTGGTGACAATAACTTAATTCGTGAATATGTCACTATTAACCGTGCTACTGGGGCGGGTGAGGCTACGGTGATTGGCAATAATAACCTGTTAATGGCTTACGTACACGTTGCTCATAACTGCATAATTGAAGACCACGTGATTATTCCTAACTCCGTGGCCTTGGCGGGTCACGTCCATATAGAGTCACGCGCCAGGTTGGGCGGAGTTTTAGGGGTGCATCAATTTGTACATATTGGTCAACACGCAATGGTCGGGGGAATGGCACGTATTGACCGCGATGTGCCTCCTTATATGTTGGTGGAGGGAAATCCCGCACGGGTGAGAACTCTGAATCTAGTAGGGTTAAAACGTTCTGGGATGAGTTCTGAGGATTTACAAGTTTTGAAAAAGGCTTTTCGGCTTCTCTATCGCTCTGGCTTAAGTTTTAAGGAGGCTTTAGAAGCACTCGAACAACTCGGAGACAGTGAACAACTGCAATCCCTGCGTCGTTTTCTCCTACTTTCTCAAATGTCTGGAAGACGTGGGTTAATTCCGGGAAGGAAAAAAACCAGCCCCCATGATGACTCTTGAATTTATACAGCTTTTATTGGGGTGAGATGGACAAGAACGGGCATCATTCCCACCCCGGAATAGTTTTATCATTCACTGTAGTGCCTATATTCGTTAAATATACTGTATTTTATCAGTATAATGTAACTACTTATTTATCCGTTGTTAAATATGAATTTTTATTAATTATCAAATGCGTATATTTATCAGCACAGGGGAAGTATCTGGGGATTTGCAAGGCTCATTGCTGATTCAGGCAATTAAGCGTCAATCCGCTGGTTTAAAATTAGAAATTGTGGCTCTGGGTGGGGAAAAAATGGCAGCCCAGGGCGCTACTATTTTGGGGAAAACTAGTGGTATTGGTTCTATGGGTTTGGTGGAATCTTTGCCTTATATTTTCCCTACTATTAGGGTACAACGTCAGGCGATCGCTTTTTTGCAACAATACCCCCCTGATTTAGTCATACTAATTGATTATATGGGACCTAATCTGGGCATTGGTACTTATATGCAAAAGCATTTACCACAGATACCAGTGGTTTATTACATCGCTCCCCAAGAGTGGGTCTGGTCTATTGGTTTACGTAATACATCCCGTATTGTCAGCTTTACAGATAAACTCTTGGCTATCTTCCCAGAAGAAGCCCGTTATTTTCGCGAGAATGGCGCACAAGTGCAGTGGGTTGGTCACCCCCTAGTTGACAGAATGCAAGATGCACCCAGTCGCTCAGTAGCTCGGGCTAAATTGCAAATTCCACCCGCACAAAAGGCGATCGCACTCCTCCCAGCTTCTCGTCATCAAGAGTTAAAATACCTCTTACCAGTAATTTTTCAAGCTGCTCAAACTATTCAAGCTCAATTACCATTCGTCCATTTTTGGATTCCCCTATCTCTGGAAGCTTACAGACAACCCATAGAAACAGCTATTCAACGTTATGGTTTACGGGCGACAATTCTGTGCGAGCAACAAAAAGAACTATTTGCCGCCGCTGATCTGGCTATCACTAAATCTGGTACGGTTAACCTAGAACTGGCTTTATTAAATGTGCCCCAAGTTGTGGTTTATCGCCTCAACCCCTTGACTGTTTGGATTGCTCGCAACATTCTTAAAGGTTCTATACCTTTTGCTTCACCAGTTAATTTAGTGGTGATGAAGCCCATTGTACCAGAATTCCTACAAGAACAAGCGACACCGGAAAATATTCTCCAAGCATCCATGGAATTACTCTTAAATCCTGAGCGCCGACAGCAAACTTTCGCAGATTATACCCAAATGCGTCAGCTGTTGGGGGAGGTAGGTGTATGCGATCGCGCTGCTGCAGAGATTTTGCAAATGTTACCAGGTATTGGAAAGTAGGAAATAATCACTAGAAGCAGATGAAACAAAACCGCCCTATTGCTGTGGATTTATTTGCTGGTGCTGGGGGGATGACCCTCGGTTTTGAACAAGCTGGCTTTGATGTATTAGCATCTGTAGAAATCGACCCTATCCACTGTGCAACCCACGAGTTTAATTTTCCTTTTTGGACTGTTTTATGTCAGCCTGTTGAAGAAACTACCAGTCAACATATTAGACAAAATTCGGCTATTGGTAATCAAGAAATTGATGTCGTCTTTGGTGGTCCGCCCTGTCAGGGATTCTCATTAATAGGTAAACGTTCTTTTCAAGACCCTAGAAATTCCTTGGTATTTCATTATATTAGATTAGTATTAGCACTCCAGCCCAAGTTTTTTGTCATGGAAAATGTCAAAGGAATGACTGCGGGAAAACATCAAGAATTTATTGCACAAATTATTAATGAATTTGAGATTAATGGTTATCAAGTTAAACAAAAATATCAGGTTTTAAATTCTGCTCATTTTGGAGTTCCCCAAAATCGCGAACGGTTATTTATTCTCGGTTGTCGTCATGATTTAGAATTACCAAATTATCCAGACACCATTACTCAACCAGCTAAACAAAAGAAATCAGGATTCTCTCATCAATTAAACTTAAGTCCGACAGTTTGGGAAGCATTGCAAGATTTACCAGAGATTGAAAAATATGATGAATTGTATCAACGTGATTGGGTAGTTGCAGAGTTGGGAAAGCCGAGTGATTACGGTCTATTACTGCGTGGTTTAAATTCGGCAAATAATGACTATGGATATCAACGTCACTATGACTCTACCATCTTGACCTCCAGTTTAAGAACAAGGCATAGTTTAGAGTCTATGACCAGATTTGCAGCTACACTTCCTGGTACAACCGAAAAAATTAGCCGCTTCTATAAACTTCACCCCCAAGGTATTTGTAATACTCTCAGAGCAGGTACACCTAGTAATCGCGGAGCTTTTACCTCCCCTAGACCTATACATCCGTTTATACCCAGATGTATTACTGTGCGGGAAGCAGCGCGGTTACATTCTTATCCTGATTGGTTTAGGTTTCATTGCACAAAATGGCACGGATTTAGACAGATAGGTAATTCTGTTCCTCCTTTATTAGCTAAAGCTGTAGGGTTAGAAATTATTAAATGTTTAGACTTAAAGTTAGATAAACCCACAAAAATACAAGATTTGGGAGATGAAAGTTTACTGAATTTGGATATGACAGCAGCAGCTAAATACTTTAACGTTAACCCGCATATTATACAACCTAGATTTAGAAAATGAAATATAAATCAGCAGTCTTACACAACAATTATAATAAGTTATGAGTAAAGAAGGTATATATAACTCTATAGTTACTGGCATCTTTAATCGATATTACCAACCCGGTTTAGATAAATTTGAATTTAACCGTGAAGAGCTTACAGAAATAGCTAATGAATTAGCTATTAAACCTCCTAAAAATCTCGGCGATATTCTTTATTCCTATCGATATAGAAGACCACTTCCCAAATCTATAACAGATACAGCACCATCCGGAATGGAGTGGATTATAGAGTCAAAAGGTACTAGTATTTATAGGTTTCAACTTGTGCAAATTAACAGAATTATTCCTAATTCAAATCTCAGACAAATTAAAATACCTGATGCTACACCCGAAATAATTAATAAATATATGTCAGGTGATGAGCAAGCTCTTTTAACCAAAATACGTTACAATCGTTTAGTGGATATATTCTTGGGAATTACAGCTTACTCTTTACAAAACCACTTAAGGACTACGGTTACAGGAATAGGTCAAATAGAAATTGATGAAATTTATGTAGCTGTAAATTGTCATGGTACACAGTTTATTATACCTGTGCAAGCTAAAGCAGGTAATGATCAGCTTGGTGTTGTTCAAACAAAACAAGATATTGGCTATTGTAATGAAAAATTTCCTGAGCTAAGTCGTTCCATATCAGCACAATTTATGGATAGCAATTTAATTGCCATGTTTGAACTAGCAATAGAGGAAAGTGAAGTAAAAATCGTTCAAGAAAAACATTATAAACTAGTTCCTGCTAATCATATTTCTACAGTAGATTTGCAAAATTATCGCAATTGCGAATAAATTATACTACACTTTATTTCTGTAAAGGCAAATTAGTCTATAATCCAGGAAAACTTGAAGTTACTGATATGACCACTGAGAACATTACAGCAATAATTCTCACTTATGATACATAATCCATTTTCCCGGGTCAGGGTTCGTTATCTGTTCGCCAAGGGTCTACTGGTATCCTTACTGTCCGGTATTTGTTTAGGTTATGTGCAAGGAATTAACGGACTCACACTTAATAATCAAGTTGTTGTCCTGGTGCTGTATATTTTAATATTTGGATTGCTTTGCCTGTGGATATTCGCAGACTTCAATCGTTTAGGAATTAATCTGCGGTATGTTGTGGGTATTCTGCCGAGTAACTATAAATGGTTACCGACGGTGGGCTTAGTTATTCTGGTTATAGTGTTTTCACTTAGTGCCTATCTAGTCTCATTTTCCCTGTTGTCGTGGTTCGCTCCTTCTTTGATAGAGGAACTCCTGCGCCAAGTAGCCAGTAATGCTTCTGCTCACAGTTCAGCACCTTTACTAGACAACTTACTGAGTGCGATCGCAATTATAGTCGTGGCTCCCATCGCGGAAGAATTTATCTTCCGGGGGGTTATACTGCAACGATGGGCTACCAAGTGGGGTATCCGTACAGCTTTGATTGTCTCCTCTGTCCTGTTTGGAATTTTACACCCAAATTTCCTGGGATTATCTATGTTTGGTTTTGTTATGGGTGTGCTATATATCAAGACCCGAACATTAATTGTGCCTATAGCTTGTCATGGGTTAAATAATTTACTAGCACTAACAGCAGGGTTTTTCTCTAATCAGCCACAAACTACCTCATCGCTGGATAACTTAGAACAATTGCGTTCCGGTTGGTGGGTAGGAGTTTTGTTGATGTTAATATCTTTGCCTGGGTTAATTCGGTTTTTATCCCGGAATTGGCCGCGCCAGAATGCACCAACCCCTTACTTAATCAACGCATCCCAAGCAAATACATAAGTCTAGTGTAGTCAAACAACAGAAATATATTCTTTAATGATGTAGAAATGTATAGAATCTTGTAAAGATATAAAATATAGTTCTAAAAATGCAAACACTCGAGCTTTCTTCCTCTCATCTGGTAGTACAACCAAAGCCATTTCAGTCTTTGAGAATTATTGCACTAGGAGATAGCTTAGTTTATGGCTTTGGCGACCCAGAAACAGGGGGTTGGGTTGAACAACTGCGGCGCTGGTGGATGTTGCCCGATAGTTCTGGTCATGTATTATATAATTTGGGGGTGAGAGGCGATCGCACCCAGCAAGTAGCACAAAGGCTAGAAGTAGAATTTCGCCATCGAGGTGAATTAAGAAATCGGCTTCCCGACCTGATGATTCTCTCCGTCGGTGTGAATGATTCCGCCCGATTAAAAAGTAGCCAGGGTCGTAATTATACAGATTTCGCTGTATTTAAAACCGAAATTGCTGCTCTGCTCGCACAAGCACAAAAACTTTGCCCTGTGTTGTTTGTGGGGATGGTTCCTGTGGATGAAAGCAAAATGCCTTTTTTAGATTGCTTTTATTATAATCACAGCGACCAGTACCGTTATAAAGAAGTTACTAAACTTGCTTGTCAGCAACGGCAAATTCCTTACTTAGATATTTTCGATCAATGGATGTCCCGTGATGAATCGTGGCGGTTACAGCGCTTAGGTGTAGATGGTCTTCACCCCAATACCCTCGGTTATCAAACTTTGTTAGCAGACGTGATGAACTGGGAAGCACTAGCAGCCTACAATCAGAAGGCCAATGGAAAAATTAACCCCCATGAGGGGGTGTAAATTTAGACTCAATTTCCAAGGGCGCTAAAATCTCTCTGTTTCTTGCGGTTGTGTCACTGCTCCGGGCTGAGAGGTGAAAAAGTTTTGAGCAGCTTGGTTTTGGTAAATACATCTAATGTCAGGGTTTTCACTGTCCAAGTTACCTGTAAAGCCAAAGGTATTTAAACGACTCCTACATTCTCTGACTTGGCTTGATGATACAAGGTTACGTTGCTCTAAAATTGCCCAGTTATTTTGGCGCAGAACGCACCCAGGACGCATACTTGGTTGAGCAACATAGACGTTAAACGGGTTGAGAGTAACAAACAGTCTCGCGTCCATGACCATTGCACTAGCCCCAAACTGCACACAAATCTCAGGGTTAGGCGCTTTAGTATCTATGAATTCACGAGAAGCGACATTTGCCGGGGTTAAAGTGGTTGTGGAACTAAAGGCAATACCAATTCCAATACCCAACACCAGCACCCCCGCCAAAATGGCGATAGTAGAGATGTTGAACAGGGGGGATTGTAAAGCCGAGGATTTAGAAGTATTGGCTGGTCTACCAGTAGATTTACGTCTCATTTTCGCTCTGATTACCTTCAGCACTGAGAAAGTAGGGAGTTAGCTCAACTGGCCTCCCTTTGACAGTATGACGATTCTTAATTGTAGTTCTGTTTTGCGATCGCCTTTGGCACAGGGCGGAGGGACATCGCCACTGGAAATTTAGCAAATTTCCAGCGACGATATGGTTCCCTTGATTAGACAGCTTGATAACTAGCAGAGTATGTGTCTTTGAGAGGTTGCCAACTGAAGGCACGCGCCCCCCCTCTCTCTACTACTACTTTTACTCTGGGTTCCAAGCTAGGTAAGGTGGCTAAAAACTCAACTTCCTGATCTGCGAGAATATTCCCTTCAATGATCCACAACACCAGCCCCTTTGAATTTGGTGGTAGCTGTTCTAGATTGTAGGTAACAATCGGTGGAATATAATATACATAACCTACCGCAGCACCACTACTAGAGCTTTTTTTACCCAGGTGAGGTGGTCTGACTCCATGAACTCCTGTGAGATAGGCAGCTACGTCGCCCAACCCCCTGGCGGTAATATGAAGATCGACATAGCCAGTAGCCCTCAGTCGGCGGCGATATCGACCTTCAAAACCTCCTTCCAAAGGTACGTAAACACCAAGGGAACCAAATTTTTCCAGATCGCGAATGAAAGCGTTGCCAGTGGTAATCAGTGCCATAAATTTTCTTTCGTCTTATCCCACTCAGATATCTCTATTATTCACCCTGAAGCAGGATTAGGTTCAAGTATTCAGGACATCACCTGTAATCAAAAACTATTTTAAAGATTTCTCGACAAAAATCAATAGATGATTTATGATATTAGATTGTGACCTCCGAGCGTAAAAACTGACTACTCAATTTTCTGTGGGTTCTTAGATTTCTTAGATGTTTAACATCTCCGGGCAATAATAAACTTAGCTTAAAGTTGTCAGAGACTGGTACACTAGAAAAACTCGCAGGTTAACAAAGAGTTAGTGGCTAAATAAACCCAGCCCATAAACGACTCTGTACTACATTCACTCCTAATATCCCTGAAAACCCAGGGAACATCTTAAGCTGTAGTTTAAGATTAAAGTGTTGAGTGAAGCAAAAACTGAGGGGTAATGTTAGTTTCATAACATTGCAGCGAACTTAGTTAACGGATACTGAGCGGGAGAAAACCGCTTAAGTCCCACCACAGCACGGCAGTAGCAAATGATAGGGCAAAGACCACTAACAGCACTGCCTCCAGAAAGTGCCTAAGTAATTGCTTGGACGAAAGCATTACTGCACAAAGTGCAAAGCTTAAAAGCATTGCTCTGAAATTCCAAGAGTTGTTTTTTTCGCCCAGAAAAAAAAGCTTGTGGCTGTTCTGGTGACCAGGTGAGTGAAAGTAAACGGATTCACCAAACAGTAAAGACACAGCTAGTTGTGTCCTTAAAGGTATGGTGTAGTACTACCTACCCGAAATTTCCGAGGGTCGTCCAACCTCAATCGGCACTGATACAAGTGTAAAAGTGCGATCAACAGTCCGATTCCAACACCAGCAAGTATATAAGGAGAACCAGTTACTGTGTCTGTAGGTATTCTCGGCACCAAACTGGGCATGACCCAAGTTTTCGACGAAGATGGAGTATCAATTCCAGTCACCGTCGTTCAAGCGGGGCCATGCACTGTTACACAAGTTAAAACAAAACAGACCGACGGTTACAGCGCCATCCAAGTTGGTTATGGTGAAGTCAAACCCAAGGCGTTGAATAGACCTCTGCTGGGTCACTTGGCAAAATCATCTGCTCCAGCTTTACGTCATTTAAACGAATATCTCACAGATAGCGCTAGTGATTATACTTTAGGTCAAGAACTTAAGGCGGATATTTTTACTGAAGGTCAAATTGTCGATGTAGTCGGTACCAGTATCGGTCGCGGTTTTGCGGGTAACCAAAAGCGTAACAACTTTGGCCGCGGACCGATGTCACACGGTTCTAAAAACCATAGAGCGCCAGGTTCCATTGGCGCTGGTACAACCCCTGGTCGTGTTTATCCCGGTAAACGGATGGCAGGACGTTTGGGTGGTAGTCGGGTGACAATTCGCAAGTTGACCGTGGTGCGAGTAGACCCGGAACGCAACTTACTATTAATTAAAGGAGCCATTCCTGGTAAGCCGGGGTCCTTAGTGAATATTCTGCCTACAAAGAAAGTTGGTAAGTAGTCATTACTCATGAACTAAAGAAAAAAGGCAAAAAACACAAAAGGACATAAAAATGGTGGAAAGCATAGTTAAAAATTGGCAAGGAGAACAGGTCGGCCAGACTACCTTTGAGTTACGGGTTGCTCAAGAATCAACGGCCTCTCATATTGTGCATCGAGCCTTGGTAAGACAAATGACTAACTCTCGCCAAGGGACTGCGAGTACAAAAACTCGTTCCGAAGTTAGAGGCGGCGGTCGTAAACCTTGGCGACAAAAGGGAACAGGTCGCGCCCGTGCTGGGTCAATTCGTTCTCCACTGTGGCGTGGTGGTGGTGTGATCTTTGGACCGAAACCCAGAGATTTTAACCTGAAATTAAACCGCAAAGAACGGCGTTTAGCACTGCGAACCGCTTTTGTAGGTCGTGGGGACGATTTGATTGTGGTTGAAGATTTTAACAACGAGTTATCCCGCCCCAAAACTAAGGAGTTAGTCTCAGCACTAGCTCGTTGGGGAGCAGCACCTGAAAGTAAGGCATTGTTAATTTTGCCGGAGATTCAAAAGGCGGATAATGTTTATTTATCAGCCCGGAATATCGAAAATTTAAAGGTAATTGCAGCAGACCAACTTAATGTTTACGACTTGCTGCACGCTGATAAAATTGTCGTCACTGCATCAGCTTTAGCCAAAATTCAGGAGGTCTATAGTGCCTAAGTTTGACCCCCGCAATCTTCCCGACTTAGTGCGTCGCCCCATTGTGACTGAAAAGGCGACTATCCTCATGGAGCAAAATAAATATACTTTTGAAGTAGCTCCCAAGGCTAGCAAACCACAAATTAAGGCGGCGATTGAAGACCTATTTCAGGTAAAGATAGTCAAAATTAATACCATGATGCCACCACGTAAACAGCGTCGTGTTGGTAAATTTATTGGTTACAAGCCCCAATATAAGCGAGCTATTGTCACTGTAGCCCCTGGGGACGAAGAGAAAGTTAGACAAGTTCTATTCCCAGAGGTATAAAATAAAATGGGTACTCGTTCTTATCGCCCTTATACCCCTAGTACGCGCCAAGTTACTGTATCCGACTTTGCGGAAATTACTAAGTCAAAGCCGGAAAAATCATTAACAGAATACGTACATCGCCCTAAGGGTCGTAATAATCAAGGGCGGATCACTAGCCGTCGTCGGGGTGGCGGACACAAGCAACTTTACCGGATTATCGACTTTAAAAGGGATAAACGTAATATTGTCGCCGAAGTTATAGCCATTGAATACGACCCCAATCGGAATGCTCGCATCGCTCTGGTTTTATATGAAGACGGGGAAAAGCGTTATATTCTTCACCCCAATAAGTTACCAGTGGGTGCGAAAATTATCGCCGGTCCTGACTCTCCCTTTGAGGATGGGAACGCTTTACCACTGTCTAATATACCCCTGGGTACTAGTGTCCATAATGTGGAGCTGACACCGGGTAAAGGCGGGCAAATTGTCCGTGCGGCTGGTGCTAATGCCCAAGTAGTGGCTAAAGAAGGTAACTATGTCACTCTCAAGCTACCTTCCGGGGAAGTGCGGATGATTCGTAAAGAATGCTACGCCACTATTGGACAGGTAGGTAACACCGATGCGCGAAATCTCAGCGCCGGTAAGGCGGGACGGAATCGGTGGAAGGGTCGCCGTCCTAAGGTTAGAGGTAGTGTGATGAACCCGGTAGACCACCCACATGGTGGTGGTGAGGGTAGAGCTCCTATTGGTAGACCAGGTCCTGTAACACCTTGGGGTAAACCTACTTTAGGGGCAAAAACTCGCAAGCCTAAGAAAGCTAGCAGCAAATTGATCGTGCGTCGTCGTCGGAAATCTTCTAAACGTGGACGTGGTGGCCGTCAGTCATAATCTCAAGTCAAACATCCAAAGTCGAAATTATGGGTCGTTCTCTAAAAAAAGGTCCTTTTGTAGCGGATCACTTGCTGAGTAAGCTGGAAAAGCTCAACGCTAAAAACGAAAAACAAGTTATTAAAACTTGGTCGAGAGCTTCGACAATTTTGCCGTTGATGATAGGTCATACCATCGCTGTTCATAACGGACGTCAACACGTTCCGGTTTTTGTGAATGAGCAAATGGTAGGACACAAGTTGGGAGAGTTCGCCCCCACACGTACCTACAGAGGTCATGGGAAGAGTGATAAAAAAGCAGGGAGATAGTTATTAGTCATTGTGACTAATGACTTAAGGAGAAAATTATGGCTATTGATACTACTGAAGTAAAGGCGATCGCTCGTTATATCCGCATGTCTCCCTACAAGGTGCGCCGTGTACTTGACCAAATTCGGGGGCGCTCCTACCGAGAAGCACTAATTGTATTGGAATTCATGCCCTATCGAGCCTGTGAACCAGTATTGAAACTTCTCAGAAGTGCAGCGGCTAATGCCGAGCATAATGCTGGTTTAGACCGGACGCAACTGGTAATTACTCAAGCCTATGCTAATCAAGGTCCAGTGCTAAAACGGTTTCAACCAAGAGCTCAGGGGCGAGCTTACCAAATTCGCAAGCCAACGTGTCATATCACTGTGGCTGTGGCCGCTGATGCTACTGCTAAATGAAATACCCCTTCTTTGACCGATGGGGTCTAGACACGAAAAACTGCGTAAAGTAAGAAATTCTTAGAGGAAGCATTTGTGGGACAGAAAATTCATCCAGTTGGTTTTCGCCTGGGTATTACACAAGAGCATCAATCCCGTTGGTTTGCAGTTCCTGAACGCTATCCAGAACTTTTACAAGAAGACCACAAACTTCGGAAATACATAGAACAAAAGCTGGGTAGATTGGCTCAAAACAATGCCGGAATTTCCGAGGTGCGGATTGAGCGCAAAGCAGACCAAATTGATTTGGAAGTACACACGGCTAGACCAGGTGTAGTTGTCGGCCGCGGTGGACAAGGTATTGAATCACTGCGGGTGGGACTACAAGAAATGCTCGGCAGTAATCGTCAAATTCGGATTAATGTCGTCGAAGTCCAAAAAGTTGATGCAGACGCGGCTTTGATTGCGGAATACATTGCTCAACAGCTGGAACGGCGGGTTTCTTTTCGGCGGGTGGTACGCCAAGCTATTCAGCGCGCCCAACGTGCTGGTGTTCAAGGCATTAAAATTCAAGTCAGCGGTCGCCTCAACGGTGCAGAAATTGCTCGGACAGAGTGGACTCGTGAGGGAAGAGTGCCTTTACATACCCTCCGGGCTGATATTCACTACTCTTACTGCACAGCTAAAACAATTTACGGGATTCTGGGGATTAAAGTATGGGTGTTTAAGGGAGAAATTATCCCAGGACAGGAAGAAACCACCGCTCCATCCACCCCACGCGATCGCGAACCACGTCGTCGTCAACAACAACGCCGTCGTCAGCAATTTGAAGACCGATCTAATGAAGGATGAAGCATGTTAAGTCCTAGAAGAACTAAATTCCGCAAACAACAGCGCGGACGGATGCAAGGCCTAGCTAGCCGCGGCTGTAACCTTAACTTCGGTGATTTTGGCCTCCAAGCTCAAGAGCCATCTTGGATTACCTCCCGCCAAATTGAGGCCTCCCGTCGGGCAATGACTCGTTATATCCGTCGGGGTGGTAAAATCTGGATCCGGATTTTTCCGGATAAACCTATCACTATGCGTCCGGCAGAAACCCGGATGGGTTCAGGAAAAGGTTCTCCAGAGTTTTGGGTGGCGGTAGTTAAGCCAGGACGCATTATGTTTGAAATCGCTGGAGTTTCCGAGGAAATCGCCCGCGAAGCTATGCGTTTGGCTGCCAATAAGCTGCCAATTAAAACTAAATTTATTGTGCGTTCTCAACCACAGGAGCAGGAGTAGGTTATGCCTCTTCCCAAGATTTCGGAAGCTAGAGAATTAAGTGATGAACAACTGGTCTCGGAAATTGTCTCTGTTAAAAAACAACTGTTTCAGTTACGGTTGCAAAAAGCTACAAGACAATTAGAAAAGCCTCATGAGTTCCGACACGCCCGCCACCGCCTCGCCCAGTTGCTCACTGTGGAAACTCAGCGCCAACAGGCTACAAGTCAATCGACTACAGAATAAAAACTAGGAGATTATGGCAATCAAAGAACGAGTCGGCGTGGTAGTCAGCGACAAAATGCAAAAAACTGTGGTAGTCGCTGTGGAAAACCGCTCTCCCCACCCTAAGTATGGCAAAATTGTCGTGCAAACCCGCCGCTATAAGGTTCACGACGAAAATAGTCAGTGCAAGGTGGGCGATCGCGTCCGGATTCAAGAAACTAGACCTTTGAGTAAGACCAAACGCTGGCAAGTCAAAGATATCTTGAATGCTAAGACTACAGTGTAATAATTGTTACAGTAATCTAAACTCCAAAAGGGAGATTAATTGTGATTCAACCCCAGACCTACCTCACTGTGGCAGATAATAGCGGTGCCAAAAAAATTATGTGCATCCGTGTATTAGGTGCAGGCAACAGGCGTTATGGTTTCATCGGCGACAAGATTATCGCCGTTGTTAAAGATGCCATCCCCAACATGGCTGTGAAAAAATCCGATGTCATACAAGCAGTGATTGTCCGTACCCGTCACAACATCCGCCGGGATAGTGGTATGACTATTCGCTTTGATGATAACGCCGCGGTGATCATCAATAAGGATGGTAATCCCAGAGGTACACGGGTCTTTGGACCGGTGGCTCGGGAATTACGCGATAAAAGCTTCACCAAAATCGTTTCTCTGGCTCCGGAGGTGCTGTAATGGCAAACCCCAAGGAAAAAGCCAAAGTATTTCATAAAATGCACGTCAAAACTGGCGACACTGTGCAAGTAATTGCCGGTAAGGACAAAGGCAAAGTTGGTGAAGTGGTCAAAGCACTACCCCAACTGAGTAAAGTCCTGATTAAAGGTGTCAATATCAAGACTAAGCACGTCAAACCCCAGCAAGAAGGAGAATCGGGCCGCATCGTCACTCAGGAATTTCCTATCCATAGTTCCAATGTGATGCTCTATTCTACTAAGCAAAACGTTACAAGTCGTGTTTGCTACACCTTTACAGCAGAAGGTAAAAAGGTGAGAATGCTCAAAAAAACCGGCGAAATTCTCGATAAATAAAGGGAATAACTGCTGTTTTTCTACCAGAAGGGACTCCTCAGTAATTCACAAGGCCTCCCTGACAAAGCCCAGGGATACAGATAAATAACTATGGCAACACCAAGACTCAAAGGTTTATATCAAGAAACCATCGTCCCTAAACTGATGAATCAGTTTCAGTACACTAACGTTCATCAAGTACCGAAGTTAGTGAAAATTACTGTTAACCGCGGTTTGGGGGAAGCGGCTCAAAATGCCAAGGCGCTAGAAGCGTCTTTAAATGAAATTGCCCTGATTACCGGTCAAAAACCAGTGGTGACTCGGGCGAAAAAGGCGATCGCCGGCTTTAAAATTCGTCAGGGTATGCCTGTTGGCATTATGGTAACCCTCAGAAGCGAACGGATGTACGCTTTTCTTGACCGATTAGTTAGCTTATCACTACCCAGAATTAGAGACTTTCGCGGCATCAGTCCTAAAAGCTTCGATGGTCGCGGTAACTACACTATGGGTGTTAGAGAACAGCTAATTTTTCCAGAAGTCGAGTACGACAGTATCGATCAAATCCGTGGGATGGATATTTCCATCATCACAACGGCGAAAAACGACGAAGAGGGTCGCGCCTTACTTAAAGAAATGGGAATGCCCTTTCGCGATCAATAAGTTCATCTAAAGAGGGAACGATGGCAGCTAACGATACAGTTGCAGATATGCTCACGCGCATCCGCAATGCCAACCTGGCAAGGCATCAGACTACACAAGTGCCAGCCACAAAAATGACTCGTAGTATTGCCAAGGTACTACAAGAGGAAGGCTTTGTTGCTGAAGTTGTAGAAGCAGGAGAAGGGATTAAACGCAATTTGGTGATTTCACTCAAATACAAGGGTAAAAACCGTCAGCCTTTAATTACCGCTTTGAAACGAGTCAGTAAACCGGGTTTGCGCGTTTACTCCAATAGAAAAGAATTACCCCGGGTACTAGGTGGCATCGGCATTGCCATTATTTCTACATCCAGTGGCATTATGACTGACCGCGAAGCCCGTCGTCAGAGCCTGGGTGGCGAAGTACTTTGCTATGTTTGGTAGTCATTACCCCCAGGGTCAGGACTGAAGATAAAGGACCAAGAATCATGTCTCGTATTGGTAAACGTCCAATTAATATTCCCGCCAAAGTGGAAGTGACAATTGATGGTAGCCAAGTTTTAGTGAAAGGACCCAAAGGCCAACTTTCGCGGACATTGCCTACTCATGTCGTTGTCTCCCAAGAAGGACAAACATTAAATGTCACCCGTCGCGATGACACACGTACGTCCCGGCAAATGCACGGTTTAAGCCGTACCCTAGTGGCTAACATGGTGGAGGGAGTCTCCCAAGGTTTTCAGCGTCGTCTGGAAATTCAAGGTGTGGGTTACCGGGCACAAGTTCAAGGACGTAACCTAGTCCTGAATATTGGCTACAGCCATCAAGTGCAGATTGACCCCCCTGAAGGAGTTCAGTTTGCTGTAGAAAATAACACTAACGTCATCGTCAGTGGTTACGATAAGGAAATAGTAGGTAACACAGCCGCAAAAATTCGTGCTGTTCGCCCCCCAGAACCCTACAAAGGTAAAGGGATTCGTTATGCCGGTGAAGCCGTCAGACGCAAAGCTGGTAAGACTGGTAAGAGTGGTAAGAAATAACAATGAAACTTACTCGTAGAGAATCAAAACAGCGTCGTCATCGCCGCGTTCGTGGTAAAGTTCACGGCACCCAAGAACGTCCACGTTTAGCC
The DNA here is from genome assembly GCF_029891675.1 of Anabaenopsis tanganyikae CS-531. NCBI lineage: Bacteria > Bacillati > Cyanobacteriota > Cyanophyceae > Nostocales > Nodulariaceae > Anabaenopsis > Anabaenopsis tanganyikae. The sequence continues at coordinate 10,655 of NZ_JANQDF010000058.1, read as the reverse complement.
GTGTTCCGTTCCAATGAACATATTTACGCTCAAGTAATTGACGACACCAAGCATCACACCTTAGTAGCAGCCTCCACCGTCGAACCAGAGTTGAAATCGAATTTGGCTACAGGTGCTACTTGTGAGGCATCAGCCCAAGTCGGCAAATTGGTAGCAGTGCGATTGTTGGAAAAAGGAATCACCAAAGTAGTCTTTGATCGCGGTGGCAACTTATATCATGGTCGTGTCAAAGCCCTAGCTGATGCAGCACGCGAAGCTGGTTTAGATTTCTAATGACAACTGACTAATAGAGAGCATTTGATTATGGCAACTGGTCGTCGTAAGGCTAACCGCACAAAAAAAGAAGAAACTAACTGGCAAGAGCGCGTCATCCAAATCCGCCGGGTGAGCAAGGTCGTTAAGGGAGGTAAAAAACTCAGCTTCCGCGCCATCGTCGTCGTCGGTAATGAACGTGGCCAAGTCGGTGTCGGAGTCGGCAAAGCTTCAGATGTCATTGGCGCTGTCAAAAAAGGCGTGGCCGATGGCAAAAAACACCTGATTGACATTCCTATGACTAAATCTAACTCCATCCCCCATCCTATTGATGGTGTGGGTGGCGGTGCTAAGGTGATGATGCGCCCCGCAGCACCCGGTACCGGGGTAATTGCTGGTGGTGCTGTGCGGACTGTACTGGAATTGGCAGGAGTTCGTAACATCTTGGCCAAGCAACTTGGTTCCAATAACCCCCTCAACAATGCTAGAGCCGCAGTGAATGCCTTATCTACACTCCGTACTTTTTCTGAAGTAGCCGAAGATCGCGGTATTCCTATTGAAAAACTCTACATTTAGAATGGTTAACGGTTAATGGCTTGCTGACGGTTTAAGCAAGCCCTCAACATTGATCGGTCAATAGTGAAGCTCTAAAAAATAACTAATTACATCATGAGACTCAACGATGTTAAGCCCCAAAAAGGTTCAAAAAAACGCCGCCGTCGTGTAGCTAGAGGTATTTCCGCTGGTCAAGGCGCTAGCGCTGGTTTGGGTATGAGAGGTCAAAAATCTCGTTCCGGTAGCAGTACCAGACCAGGTTTTGAAGGTGGTCAGCAACCATTGTACCGCCGCTTACCTAAGCTTAAGGGCTTTCCGATTGTGAATCGGAAAATTTACACTACGATTAATGTAGATAAGCTCGCTTCTCTTCCTGCTGGTACAGAAGTAACTTTGACTTCTCTCAAAGATGCGGGAATCATCACTGCTGCTAAAGGCCCATTGAAAATCTTGGGCAACGGTGAATTGAATGTATCCCTCAAGGTACAAGCAGCAGCTTTTACAGGACAAGCTCGTAGCAAAATTGAGGCGGCTGGTGGTAGCTGTGAAGTGGTATCAGGAAATACATGATTCCCTACTTGCCATCTCTAGATCCCTGCCAGCCCCCGGTTCACTATAGAGGTAGCATTCTATGATCAGTCGAGAAAAAGCCCCAACGGCTCAAGAAACTTTTATGCAGATGGCCCAAGCAGCCGGACTCAGAGGTAGGCTGCTTGTCACCGTCGGTATTTTAATTTTGGTTCGCCTGGGTATATTTTTGCCGGTACCTGGTCTTGATAGGGCTAGGTTCGCCGCAGCTATATCTAGTAACAATGCCGTATTCGGTTTATTGGATATCTTTTCTGGGCGGGGACTTTCCACTTTGGGCATCTTTGCCCTCGGAATCTTACCTTTTATCAATGCCTCCATTATTATCCAATTACTCACCGCGGCAATTCCATCTTTAGAAAATTTACAGAAAAACGAAGGTGAGCAGGGCCGCCGGAAAATTTCCCAAATTACACGCTATGTCACGGTAGTTTGGGCAACTATTCAGAGTGTCGCTTTTTCGTCGTTGTTCCTCCAGCAATTTGCTTTGAATCCCGGCATTTTGTTTGTCGCTGAAACAGCCATCGCTCTCACGGCTGGTTCTATGTTTGTTATGTGGGCATCAGAACTGATTACAGAACGCGGACTTGGTAATGGTGCATCATTGTTGATTTTTGTCAATATTGTCGCTTCGTTACCAAAGGCTTTAGGCGATACCATTGACTTGGTACAAGTTGGCGGTAGAGAAACTGTCGGTCGCGTTATTGTCCTCGTACTGGTATTCCTGGCTACTATTGTCGGGATTGTTTTCGTTCAGGAAGGTATCCGCCGCATCCCCATTATTTCCGCTCGTCGTCAAGTCGGTCGCCGTGTCTTGGCAGAGCAGCGTAGTTATTTACCCCTGCGGCTCAATTCCGGGGGGGTCATGCCGATTATTTTTGCAGCCGCAATTCTCAGTCTGCCACTTTTAATCGCTAATTTCACCAGAAATCCTGACATAGCTAACATTGTCAACACTTATCTCAATCCTGGGGGTTCCGGGGCTTGGGTTTATGCTCTGGTCTACTTGGTGTCAATTATTTTCTTCAGTTATTTCTACTCTTCTTTGATTGTTAATCCAGTTGATGTGGCTCAGAATTTGAAGAAAATGGGATCTAGTATTCCCGGTATTCGTCCCGGTAAGGCTACCAGTGAGTATCTTGAGCGTGTGATGAATCGACTGACTTTTTTAGGGGCGATATTTTTGGGATTTGTCGCTATTATTCCCACGGCTGTGGAAAGTGCTCTAGGTGTCCCTACTTTTCGAGGTTTGGGTGCTACCTCTTTGCTCATACTGGTAGGTGTGGCAATTGATACGGCTAAACAAGTCCAAACTTACGTGATATCTCAGCGTTATGAAGGAATGGTGAAACAATAGTGACGCGATTAATTTTCTTGGGACCACCTGGCTCTGGTAAGGGCACTCAAGCTCAAGTTTTGGCGGCAGACTTGAATATTCCCCACATTTCTACTGGGGATATATTAAGGCAGGCTATGCAAGAGCAAACTCCTTTGGGAATTAAGGCTCAAGGTTATGTCAATCAGGGCGATTTAGTACCGGACCAGTTGGTTCAGGACTTGGTGCAGGAGCGCTTTGTCCAACCGGATGTCACATCCGGTTGGATTCTTGATGGGTTTCCCCGCAAGGTCACACAAGCGGTTTTTCTCGAGCAGTTGCTCGCACAAACTCATCAGGGTGACCAGCGGGTTGTTAATCTCGATGCTCCAGATGATGTGGTGGTAGCACGTTTACTCGCTCGGGGACGAAAAGATGATACCGAGGAGGTAATTCGTCACCGTTTAGATGTTTACCGCTCTCAAACAGCACCATTGATTGACTATTATCGCGATCGCCAGAAATTAGTCACGGTCAATGGCCATCAGTCCCAAGAAGAAGTCACTGAGCAATTGCGCCTCATCGTTACTTCATAGCCTGATCAGTGGGGGGAAATCACCACTCACTACCCCGCCAGGACGCGATTCATCGCGTCTCTCGCCCCTATGGCTAAGATGCTGGACAATTTTAGCTAAGATATATTAATAAACTATTGATATATTTCTCAAAATATGTTCTTTTGCAGAGCCAGTGCTGCAACTGTATCAATAGGAGATTGTTGAATTGAGGAAAAAACAAATTGTCTAAGCAAGATTTGATTGAAATGGAAGGCACTGTCACTGAATCCCTCCCCAATGCGATGTTTCGCGTTGATTTGGATAATGGGTTCAATGTCTTGGCACACATTTCCGGTAAGATTCGCCGTAATTACATCAAGATTTTACCTGGCGATCGCGTCAAAGTTGAGTTAACTCCCTACGACCTTTCAAAAGGCAGAATCACCTATAGACTGCGGAAGAAATAGCTATACCTCCAAAATCTTACCATAAAACCATCTTTTTGGGTTCTCCCCCATTAATTAACTGAATTAAATTCCCTAAAAATGCTATAATTTACTATTTGGAGTCAATTACAAAAGGCATGAAAGTTCGAGCCTCAGTCAAGAAAATGTGTGAAAAATGCAACGTGATCCGCCGTCGCGGTCGCGTTATGGTGATTTGCGTCAATCCCAAGCACAAACAACGCCAAGGCTAACACTCTCACACATCAAGGAGTGAAAATACAGATTAATCACCATAAAAAACGACAAAGTTAATTAATTAATTAAGTCTTTGTCATAGCAACTGCGATAACCATAGGGAGAAAATAATTGTGGCACGTATTTCCGGGGTAGACCTTCCACGTGATAAGCGCGTTGAAGTTGGTCTGACTTATATTTACGGCATTGGGTTAACAAGGTCTCTGGAAATTTTAGCCGCTACAGGTGTAAATCCAGATACCCGTGTTAAAGACCTAAGTGATGCTGAAGTGGCAGCCCTGCGCGGCGAAATAGAAAGCAACTATCAAGTAGAAGGTGACTTGCGGCGCTTAGAAGCCATGAACATCAAGCGCTTGATTGATATTGGTTGCTACCGCGGTCGTCGCCACCGCATGGGCTTACCAGTCAGAGGTCAAAGAACTCGCACTAATGCCAGAACCCGCAGGGGGAGAAGGCAGACAGTGGCCGGTAAGAAGAAGGCTCCAGGCAAATAAACCTTTAAACCCGGCAGATCAAAGCAAGTTGTACCTAGGATTAACTAAAAAAATATGGCAAGACAACCAACAAAAAAAGGCGGCAGCAAAAAGCAAAAGCGCAACGTACCCAATGGCATGGCCTACATCCAGTCTACTTTCAACAATAGCATTGTCACCATTACCGATCAAAATGGGGACGTGATTTCCTGGGCTAGTGCCGGTTCGAGCGGTTTTAAGGGAGCCAAAAAAGGCACCCCCTTTGCAGCACAAACAGCAGCAGAAAGTGCAGCCCGTAGGGCTATAGACCAAGGAATGCGGCAAATTGAAGTCATGGTTAGTGGACCTGGAGCAGGGAGAGAAACCGCCATTCGCGCCATCCAAGGAGCCGGACTAGAAATTACCCTGATTCGGGACATCACCCCCATTCCTCACAATGGTTGCCGCCCGCCCAAGCGCCGCCGAGTTTAAATAATATTTAGTGTCCAAACTGTTTCTCAAACCCCACCCCCAACCGCAGCGGTGCCAGGGAGGAGTCCAGTGTGAAGCAAGTCAGCTCTTCCTGACGGGGGGGCTGCTAAAGTTCAGAGCACCCAAAATAAATAATCATCTCCCCGTAGATAGGGCGAGGATACCATACTGCCACTTTTCAAAGGCAGTTAAATCTACCTGGCTCCACAAAGCTAGGGAACGAAAACTAAATTCAACGAGGCAATTGATTTGCCTGCTAGCAGCACCTTAAAGAAGGGAGGCTAATCCGTGGCGCAGTTTCAAATTGAATGTGTAGAGTCTAATACAGAGGAAAGTCGGAGCCATTATAGTAAATTTGTGCTGGAACCTCTAGAGCGTGGTCAAGGAACAACAGTTGGCAACGCGCTGCGGCGGGTTTTACTGTCGAATCTAGAGGGGACAGCAGTTACAGCAGTGAGAATTGCCGGTGTAACCCACGAGTTTGCCACAGTTCCCGGTGTGCGGGAAGACGTGCTGGAAATCCTCATGAAAATGAAGGAAGTAATCCTCAGAAGCTACTCATCTCAACCCCAGATTGGCAGATTACTTGTGAATGGTCCTGCAACAGTCACTGTGGCACATTTTGATTTGCCCAGCGAAGTAGAAGTCATAGACCCCACCCAGTACGTCGCTACCCTAGCAGAGGGTGGCAAACTGGAAATGGAATTTCGCATTGAGAAAGGAAAAGGTTATCGCACAGTAGAGCGAGGACGCGAAGAAGCCACCTCCTTAGACTTTCTGCAAATTGACTCGGTATTTATGCCAGTGCGGAAAGTTAACTATAGTGTAGAAGAAGCTCGTGGGGAGAGCTCAATTACCAAAGACCGCTTGCTGTTAGAAGTTTGGACAAATGGCAGTATCTCGCCCCAAGAAGCACTATCCTCAGCAGCTGGTATTCTAGTAGAGCTATTCAATCCATTGAAAGATATCTCACTAGAGCCTACAGAAACAGGCGCTGAAGTCCCAGAAGATCCCACCGCCCAAATTCCCATTGAAGAACTGCAACTTTCTGTACGGGCTTATAACTGTCTCAAACGCGCACAAGTCAACTCCGTGGCAGACCTGTTGGATTTCACCCAAGAAGACCTGTTAGAAATTAAAAACTTCGGTCAAAAATCAGCAGAAGAAGTAGTGGAAGCTTTACAGCGCCGTTTAGGCATTACCCTGTCCCCAGAAAGAGGCTCTAAACACAGTTAGTTAAACCCCAATTTTTACTCATTTATTATGCGTCATCGTTGTCGAGTCAAAAAACTCAGTAAACCAGCCGACCAGCGGCGCGCCCTGTTGCGATCGCTATCCACAGAGCTCATCCGTCATGGTCGCATCACCACAACTTTAATCCGCGCTAAAGTTGTTCGCAGCGAAGTAGATAAAATGATTACCCTAGCCAAAGACGGCTCCTTAGCAGCACGTCGGCAAGCCCTGGGCTACATCTACGACAAGCAACTAGTTCATGCCTTATTTGAGCAAGCCCCAACTCGGTACGGTAATCGCAACGGGGGTTATACCCGCATCCTGCATACCGTTAACCGCCGGGGAGATCATGCGCAAATGGCAATCATCGAGCTAGTCTAGTTCATTAGTCATTGGTCATGGGTCAGACACCAGACCAACAGACAAAACCTGTATGTTAGAAAGCCAACCGGTTCCTAGGCCAACCCATCGAGTCGCCTTAGTAATTCAATACTTAGGCACTCATTTTCACGGCTGGCAAAGACAAAAGCAACATCGTACAGTTCAAGAAGAAATCGAAACAGCGATCGCTCAGGTACAAGGGTTTCATGTCACCCTCCATGGTGCCGGGCGCACCGATGCGGGAGTCCATGCAGCTGCCCAAGTAGCCCATTTTGAAGCCACAGGATTCATCCCACCCCAGAAGTGGGCATCAATCCTCAACAGCTACCTGCCCCAAGATATACTCATTAGGGCTGCAGCGAGTGTAGATCATCATTGGCACGCCCGATTTAGTGCCGCATATCGGCGGTATCGCTATACGATATATACTGAACCTCGGCCCAACTTGTTCGTTAGACCCTTCAGTTGGCATTATTATTATGCACCCCTGGATGAATCCTTAATCCAAGCAGCCCTCGCACCGCTGATAGGGAAACATCATTTAGCCGCATTTCACCGAGCCGGTTCCAAGCGCCAGCACTCTTGGGTAGAAGTGCAAGCCGCAGAATGTCATCGCAGTGGGCCATTTATTCATATTGAAATTCAGGCCAATGGATTTTTGTATGGCATGGTACGGCTGTTAGTAGGGATGCTAGCACAAGTAGGTTCCAGCAAGCTGACACTGGCTAGCTTTACCGAACTGTGGAAAACAGAGCGCCGGGAAAAAGTCAAACACGCCGCCCCTCCCCAGGGTTTGTGTTTATTAAGAGTTGGCTACCCAGAGTTCCCCTTTCCCCCAGAAATTTGGTATGAAACCCAGCCCAAATTGGTCTTTCCCACAAATATTCCCCTAGAATATCCCCTAGCAGATCACCTTGATCTCAATTCCACACCACTCTCATAAAACAAAACTATCATGACCACAAAAACATACCTTCCTCCTCAAGCATCCCTTGAGCGTGAGTGGTACGTAGTAGATGCCACCGATAAACGCCTCGGCCGCCTGGCTAGCGAAATCGCCATGATTCTCAGAGGCAAAAACAAACCCCAATTCACCCCCCACATGGACACCGGTGACTTTGTTATTGTCGTTAATGCTGAAAAAGTAGCAGTCACAGGGAAAAAGCGCAGCCAAAAACTTTACCGTCGCCATTCCGGCCGCCCCGGGGGGATGAAAACAGAAACCTTTGCCAAACTGCAACAGCGCCTACCAGAACGCATTGTAGAACACGCGGTTAAAGGTATGCTACCTAAAAATAGCCTGGGTAAGCAGTTGTTCACTAAACTCAAGGTTTACGCAGGTCCGACTCATCCCCATAGCGCCCAAAAACCCAAAGAACTCACAATTAATACAATTCCCGGAGAAAATTAATGACAGTAGCACAAAGTAATAGCGGTCGCGCCGTGTACTGGGGTACCGGTCGTCGCAAGTCCGCAGTAGCACGGGTGAGATTGGTTCCCGGTGAAGGGAAATTGACCGTCAACGGTAAGGATGGAGAATTGTACTTTCAATTCAACGCCAATTACCTAGGAGTCATTAGAAATCCTCTAGAAACCCTGGGACTGGAAAACGAATATGACATTTTAGTCAAAGCTGAAGGCGGCGGCCTCACAGGACAAGCTGATTCTATTCGTTTAGGTGTAGCTCGCGCCCTGTGTCAACTCGACCCAGATAACCGCCCACCTTTGAAAATCGAGGGCTACTTGACCCGCGACCCCCGGGCAAAGGAACGGAAAAAATATGGTTTACACAAAGCCCGGAAAGCACCTCAGTACTCCAAACGTTAAACACATCAATGGGAATTGGTCATTGGGAATAGCACACAATCTGCCCCAATTCCCCCGGCTCAATTCTCCACTAAAAGTTATAATTAATATAGGTTAACGACAAAAACATGGCTAAATCTGATATTCATCCCCAATGGTATCCAGAGGCTAAAGTTTACTGTAACGGTCAAGTAGTGATGACCGTCGGCTCTACTAAGCCAGAATTACACGTAGATGTTTGGTCAGGAAATCACCCCTTTTACACCGGTACTCAGAAGCTGATTGATACCGAGGGTCGCGTTGAGCGCTTCTTGCGTAAATACGGCATGAGCACCACTAAATCCACTCAGAGCGATTCCCAAGAAAAGTAGCGCCTTGGCTGTGGCTGTTAACGACGACCCGGTAACTGCTGGGTCGCTTGTCATTTTTTGCCGAGCCTAGTTATCTGTAAGGAGCGATCGCATTCGTCATGGCTGAAACATACCTGTTAGAAAAACTCAAATCTGTTGAACAAACATTTCATGAATTAACCCGTCGTCTGGGTGACCCCGATACCGCCAAAAACCCTGATGAGTATCAAAAAATTGCTAAGTCTCGTTCTTCCCTAGAAGAAACAGTCAATACCTACGAAACTTGGAAAACTGCTACCACAGACCTAGCAGGGGCGCGTCAAGTCCTCAAAGAATCCAACGGTGACCCAGAGTTGCAAGAAATGGCATCCCTGGAAGTTAAAGAACTAGAAGCAAAACTAGAACACCTAGAAAATCGCCTCAAGGTTTTACTCTTACCCCGCGACCCTAACGATGATAAAAATATCATGTTAGAAATTCGCGCCGGTACCGGCGGCGATGAAGCCAGTATCTGGGCGGGTGATTTACTGCGCATGTACTCCCGCTATGCCGACCTCCAAGGCTGGAGAGTCAAACTCGTCAGCGAATCCCTGGGGGAAATGGGCGGCTTCAAAGAAGTGATCCTGGAAATTCAGGGCGATAGCGTTTACAGTCAACTCAAATTTGAAGCGGGAGTCCATCGTGTACAGCGTGTACCAGCTACAGAAGCTGGAGGACGGGTTCACACCTCCACAGCCACCGTCGCCATTATGCCAGAAGTCGATGATGTGGAAATTCACATTGATCCCAAAGATATCGAACTCACCACCGCTCGTTCTGGTGGTGCTGGGGGACAAAACGTTAACAAGGTAGAAACCGCAGCAGACTTGTACCACAAACCCACTGGTATCCGTATTTTCTGCACAGAAGAACGTAGTCAATTGCAAAACAAAGAACGGGCGATGCAAATCCTCCGGGCTAAACTGTACGAAATCAAGTTACGCGAGCAACAAGAAGCCGTAACTTCCATGCGTCGATCGCAAGTTGGTACAGGCTCACGCTCCGAGAAAATCCGTACTTACAACTATAAAGATAACCGTGTTACCGACCACCGCCTAGGACAGAACTACTCACTTAATCCCGTCTTGGAAGGTGAGTTAGAGATACTCATTCAATCTTGTATCTCTCAAGACCAGCAAGAACGCCTGGCAGAGTTAGCAAATGCTACCTCAAACTAACTTTTAGCCGTTAACTCTCATGGAAAACCGCTATTTCTAATGTAGCTTTTAATGCATACAAGCGGTTTTCTAAGGCAGTTCGGAGTGCCTTTTCCATTTCCGCCAGATACTCGTAATACACAAATTCGTAGCGCATAGTCTGATTTAACCTCCGCCACTCCAGGAGGCTATCACAGCACTCAATTAACCTCTCCACGGTTGTTTGCCAACGGGTAAAAATCCGATAGCTGAAAAAGCTACTGCACACATTCCCCTTAGCATCCCAGAAGGAAATACACACCTGATGCTTAAGATAACGGATTTTCTTGACCTCCTTCACCTCACAGCCCTTGTGTTTCAGCGCTTCCTTAACTTCCCCATCTGAAATCTTCCATTGACTGGGTTTGATATTCTTAGCCGCTATGAGATTACAACCCGGGCGGCGATACTTTTTAACTCGGCGTAGATTGCGGAACATATGCACCCCTTCTACCTGATTTAATAGGGTTATATATTTATCTTGCAGTTACAATTAAAAATAACAATTCTAAATTCAGCATATCATTGCTCAGTTAAATTGTAAATAGTTACTAAAAATATAGTCAAATATTTTTAGCTTGGTAAGGTCTAAACCTGACTGGGCTAACTACAAGCCTCTCTACTGAGTTTCCATCAAAGATAGAGTCCCCAGCTACCTTTCTTAATATATTTAGGGAACCATTCAAGTCTGCTGAATATATTTTCCCAGACTTAGACCTAAATAAACCTCTGTTGATT
>NZ_JANQDF010000057.1:0-9718 GCF_029891675.1 Anabaenopsis tanganyikae CS-531 | reverse complement strand
CAAATCAAGCATAATTTGCTGTCTAATTATTTAATACAGCAACTCAAACGCCCAAGTATTCCTATGTGCTTGGTTTAATTGAAATTGTCCCGTGGCGCGGCTCCCTCCGCTCCCTATTTGTGCCAGTTGCGTAAGTCCTGTATTAAAGGCACTGATATAATAACCGTATGCGTGTTTTATGGGGACAATACTTGTGACAAGTCTGTCAAGCATCTCCGACATCACCCCTGAAGTCCAAAATAGTGCTCTTAGAAAAATTGATAACCTTGACAAACAATTGCAGCATCATTTTCAAACTAAGTTTTTAGTTCAGCCTGCACTTACTAGACTTTTAGTAAGTTTTCAAGCTAATAAAACAAGACCTATTTATCGATGGTACAAGTATAAAGAAGCGTTCTCTGCTTCTCTTGTTGAGCTTTTACTGGAAAAATACAGGCTTAATCAGGGCAAGATATTAGATCCTTTTGCAGGTAGCGGAACCGCTTTGTTTGCTGTTAGTGATTTGGGACTAGATGCCGATGGGATTGAATTGTTACCCATTGGTCAACAGATTATTGAAACCAAGAAGGTTCTCGATAGCGAATTTATATCCGATGATCTTATACGTCTCAAAACTTGGTTAAGTTCCCAAATATGGAAACAGAATGATAGAGAGTTCTGTTTACCAGAATTTAGGATTACAAAAGGAGCTTATTCTACAGAAAACAAAAGAGCAATTGGGCAATACCTCGGAGCTTTTTATCAGGAGAATCCAAGAGTCCGAAAAGTTTTGCTCTTTTCTTTGCTTTGTGTTTTAGAATCCATAAGCTACACTCGCAAAGATGGACAGTATCTTCGTTGGGATTATCGTTCCGGTCGTGGACAAGGTAAAAAGCCTTTCAATAAAGGTGAAATCTTAGATTTTGATAATGCGATCGCTAATAAAATCGCAGAAATTATTAATGACCTAAAACCTCATACACATCAGACAGAACTTTTTTCGTTTAAGAGAGCGCCTGGTAAAATCCAGCTTTACAAAGGGTCTTGTCTGAAATTGCTACCGACTTTACCTGATGCAATTTATGATGCTGTTATTACGTCTCCACCCTATTGCAACCGATATGACTACACTCGTACTTATGCATTGGAGCTTGCATTATTAGATATTTCTGAAAAGGGACTAATTGATCTCCGACAGGAAATGTTAAGCTGTACAGTCGAAAATCGCTCAAAAGATTTATTGGCTATGAATCCAAATTGGAGATTGGCTTTAGAGACTGCAAATTCACAACCTCTATTGCAAGCTATTCTGGGCTATTTAGATAATCAGAAACTTCAAGGTGTATTAAATAATAATGGGATACCCAGGATGGTTAGAGGTTACTTTGATGAAATGGCTTGCGTCATACAAGAATGTTCTCGCGTACTCAAACCCGGAGCAGTATTGTTTATGGTCAATGACAATGTGCGTTATTCTGGTATAAGTATTTCAGTAGATATGATCCTATCTGACTTTGCAGAGAAACTAGGTTTTATAGTTGAAAATATTCTCGTTTTACCCAGCGATAAAGGTAACAGTAGCCAGCAAATGGGAAACCATGGGCGTGCTCCCTTGAGAAAGTGTGTTTACGTATGGAAAAAACAGTAAGCCGCTCCTATGAATGCTTATCATAATCATCTTCAGTCTAGTGACGATCTTGTCACAACCTATGAAGCAACTCGTGCGGGCTTTGTAGCACTTGCCCTTGAGAAGAATCGACGGGCTAGCCCTTATGTTGCAGAAGCAAGGGCACTTCAAGAAGCAGCAAATCTGGCTAAGAGTCCTGCTGACTTATTACACATTCATGGTATCGACATGGGATTATTGACCGCGGCAGGATTGTCTGATAAGTCTCTTGCTTATTTGACACCAGAAGATAAAATTGATGCGATTAATGGTTTAGTCAAAAACTTTCTGGAGCCAGCAGGTGCAAACTTTGTAGAAGAATTAGTGTTTAGATTTCTCTTGACTCGTGGCGATACGCTTGGAGGCTCGATGCGTAATGTTGGTGGAGCTTTGGCACAAAGAAAACTAACTCGTACTATTCTTTCAACTCTTACAATTGCAGGTCAAAGATATCACTGGCAGCATTCAAGAACAAAAAAGTGGATAGGGATGACAAACGATGACGCAGAAATTGAATTATCTTTACGCGGACTCAGTTGGGAGAGTGATCTGGGTAGGCGTACACTTATCTATAACCTAAATATTCCCTTGGTTAAAAGTAATGTAGATATCTGTTTGTTCGACCTTGCTCCAGAAGCACTACCTGCTAATAAATCTCACAATATTAAAATTAAACGTGTTCAACTTGAGCCTTACACAATCGCATTGGGCGAACTCAAGGGTGGAATTGATCCAGCCGGTGCTGACGAGCATTGGAAAACAGCACAAGCGGCACTCAATCGTATACGACAATCATTCGCGGATGCTGGTCATTTATTACCACTTACATTTTTTGTAGGGGCAGCGATTGAGAGAAGGATGGCTACCGAAATTTGGAAGCAATTAGAAAGCCAGACGCTCAGTAATGCTGCCAACTTAAATGAGGAGAACCAAGTTGCATCTATTTCTCGTTGGCTATGTAGTTTGTAGAAGCAACAGCTAGCTAACAATTCGTGGTAGGGAACGGTCGAAAGCCGTTTGTGGTGAGTCCAAGGTTATCTGCCCCCGCTTATGAATATCTACCGCTAAATAGGTTTTCGCAAATCCCCCACCACCTCAGGGTTTAACTGGTGGATACCAGTTTCTCAATGTGACTAAGGGAACTCCACAACTGGGGTAAAATACAGCTTGACTTCTCTGTTCACTTCTAAAACCGCCCATTACCTTGAATAATATGTTTAGCAGTAGTTAAAGTTTCTAGGCTAACAAACCCCCTGCGGTGTCCTTTTTGGTTAGACATACCCAGAAATACTGAATCTCCACGGGAAGGGTTACGAGAAAACCGGGGGGAAGTGTTGATGTAGGTGGAGGCGCTATTCACCCCCAAGGCAAACTGGCGACTTTCTTGATAGGATTCCGTGGCAATACAGTCAGCGTGTCCGCTACTATATTGATTAATCCAAGCGATCGCATCTTCTAAAGTGTCTACCAGTTTAAATGATACGGTTTTTGTTAAATAAGCGCTACCCCATTCACCTGCTTTGACCGGTTGTAGGTGGGGAAACTCTGCTACCAGTTCTTCATCTCCTTTAATTTGAAAGCCTTTTTCTTGCAAGCTGTTCCACAGAACTGCTAAAGATGATGGCACAGCCTGGCGATGAATTAATACTTTTTCTATGGCGTTTACTGGGTCTGGTTCGCTTTCGTGGCTATCTATAATCATCCAGCGTACCATCTCTAAGCTGCTATTCACAGACCAGTAAAGGTAACAGTTACCCATTGCTGACTTTAACACTGGACAAGTTGACTGCCGCATTACCTGCTGGACTAAGCTAAAACGTCCGTAGGGTATGACTAAGTTCACATATTTGTCTTGGGTGACTAAATCTCGCATGGAAGCACCGTGTTCTGCCTTAATCAGTTCCACACAACCAGAGGGTAAACCAACTTCCTCAATGGCGCTTTGCAAGACATTGGCTATGGCCTGGTTGGAATGACTCGCCTCTGTACTGCCTTTGAGTATAATACTATTACCAGTTTTGATACATAAACCGGCGGCGATCGCCCCTAAATCAGGAAAAGCCTCATAAATAAATCCAATCACTCCCAAAGGCATTAACTGAGTGTAACTTTGAGAATCTTCTAGTTGATAGTTAGCAGTTCTGACTCGCCGTAAGGGGTCGGAAATTTCTCCTAACCTTTGCATAATTTCTACTGCTGCTTCTAACCTAGTGGGAGTCAGCTTTAGCCAATCTAAAATCAACTCTGGTACAGCCATTTCTTTGCTGGCTTCTAAATCCAAAGTGTTGGCTTCTAAAATGTCGTCAAAGGAATTTGCTAGCGCCTGAGCCATTGCCAACACAGCCCGACTGCGGTCTAATCCCTTGGTATACCCTAAGTTAAGGGAAGCTTGATAAGCGCGTTTAGCGCTATTAATAGGTTCAGGGTAATCATCCAAAACTTCAACAGTCATTGAATTAACGTCTGTAAGTAAGCCAGACCATCAGTGCTGGCAGAATAGCCAACAGTACAGCTACTATTGCCCAAGCAATAATTCTAGAACTATTTGCCAATTGCAGTGCTAATGGTAACCATATAATCACTAGCACGAAAATAATCCCTAATGCTATAGGTAGATAGCTTTGTCTCATCTGAGTAGGCACAACACGCCAACTATTTCCCGTCCAGTACCAGGCTCGCTGGTAGGGATAGCTAGTTGGAAGTTGTTCTAGGATATGTCCATTATCTTGCACTACAAAGATTTGTTGACAGCGATCGCAACCAAATGCTTCTGTAAGTGTAATTGGAACTAACTGTCCTTTGCGACGGCACGGACAGATATATTCCCCATTCAAGTCAATTTTTTCGGGTTTTTGAGATGGCACAAGCGTTCTATTAACTTGAGCGTGTGTTTCTTGTTGTGAAGAGAATACCTTCCCTAAATAGTTTGGGGTTTGGTTCCCCTATATCAATGCCCAGCAGATGGTAGATCATGCTGCCATTCCAATAGCGAGACTATATCATGTGTAGTACACCCATAAAATACAAGTTGACTACACCCCAAACTCTCTAACTCAATGTAAATGCTCTTAGTATATATATTAACTTAGAGTTTTTACTTTTTACAAGCGGGTAACGCGATTCGAACGCGCGACATTCACCTTGGCAAGGTGACGCTCTACCACTGAGCTATACCCGCAATCTCCATCCTTTATCTATATTCTCAGATATATTTTTATTTGTCAACCCCCAATTTTGCCAGTTTTCCCTCTCCTGGACAAGGAGAGGAGCGGAGCCACTCAGAACCAGTCTCAGCCTACTTCTTTTGACTCGGCGGCTAAACTGCCCAAACTTGGACTAGAAAAAGATCCTGGTAAAGACTGGCCATTCTGGGGGGATAACTCTGTGAGACTAGACCGCAATTGTCGCATCAGGTTAGCCATTTCCAGAGCGTTCATGGCATAATCCCAACCATGATTGCCTTTAATACCCGCCCGCTCTAAAGCTTGCTGCATGGTATCCACCGTCAAAATGCCAAAAATTACCGGCACACCAGTTTGGAAGCTAGCGGCTGCAATCCCCTTAGAAACTTCAGCAGATACATAATCAAAATGAGGCGTTTGTCCCCTAATGACAGCACCTAGACAAATTACCGCATCATAACGATGGGAAAGTGCGAGTTGGCGTGCTACTAGAGGTACTTCAAAACTTCCCGGAACCCAAACATAGTCTACCTGACTACCATAGGGGTCCGGGTCTACACCGTGGCGTTTCAAGCAATCTTGACAACCCTCTAACAGCTTCCCGGTAACAAGGTCGTTGAATCGAGCCACAACCACTGCTAAATGTAACGGTTCGGCTGGTGGAGCAAAAGTTCCCTCAAAAACTGCCATGACTGCCTCTTAATCAACTATACTCTGGCCAATATACATTTCTTCTTTCAATGCTCAAGAGCAGGAGAGCACAGTTATGTAAATAGAACAAGATAACAGGAAAATCTTGTTCTTGGCTCTTCTGCTCCGGCGCTATGCTATTTTGGCGAAATAGACCTCAGCGATCGCTTAAACTACAAAAAAGTTTAATATACCCACTAAAATCACCAAAGCAAACCAGACTCCGGAACCAACCCAGAGCAGTTTTTTTGATTCTACCCAACTTTGCGGAGTAGCATAGGCCACAGGAACCCCAATTACTAACACAAAAGATGTGAGAACTAAAGATATCAGAGCGAATTGAAATATTATAGTCATTTTTGCTTCTCCCAAAACAGCGGAATACTAAAGATACAATATCCTAAAGGGTGACCCAACAGTTTTTACTCATATGTTAAGCTAGCAGAAATTGCGTCACCATACTCATTAGGAACTAAATTCTAGTTGGTCGTGAGCAATCCCTCACCGCCAATGAATATTTCCCACACAGGACTATGGACTTAATTCTTTGTCACACCACGGCTGATTTCGATGCCTTGGCAGCTGCGGTAGGTTTGAGCTGTTTATTGCCTGGGAGCAAGATTGTACTTAGCGGTGGCGCACATCCCCCCGTGAGAGATTTTTTAGCATTGCACCGGGACGAGTATCCCATCATGGAGAGACGTTCAGTCATTCCCGAAGAAATTCGTTCTTTGAGAGTCGTTGACACACAACATCGCGATCGCCTGGGTAAAGCCGCCGAATGGTTAGAATTATCCAACATAGAAGAAATCATAGTTTATGATCATCACCTCAGTCAACAGCTAACTATTCCGGCCACACAATCCCACATTGAACCAGTGGGAGCCTGTACGACCTTAATTGTGGAAGAGTTGCAAAAACAAGAAATTGCCCTTACACCAGTCCAAGCCACAGTCATGGCCTTAGGTATTCATGTAGATACCGGCTCATTAACATTTGAAAGTGCCACACCCAGAGATGCTTTAGCTTTAGCTTGGTTAATGCAACAAGGAGCCAGAGCATCAGTAATTTCAACTTATCTTGACCCTGGGTTATCGCCTCAACTACAACAGCTATTAACTGAAGCCCTGGAAAACTTAGAGTATTTTGATTTACTAGGATATAAAATCGCCTGGGTGACCATAAAAACAGATAATTTTGTACCAGGACTATCAAGTTTAGCTTCAGAGCTTGTAGAATTAACCCAAATAGATGCCTTACTACTGGCAAACGAATATACCCACAAAGAAGGCGACTTGCGTTTAACAATCATTGGTAGGTCGCAAATTCCCGGCGTAAATCTCAATCTCCTATTTCACATATTCGGCGGTGGTGGACATTCTCAAGCCGCATCCCTAAGTCTGCGCCAAGGAAATACACAAGAAATATTACAACAACTCCTAGAAGGCATCAAAACCTCAATTCCCCATCCTCCCACAGCCAGAGACTTAATGTCTTCCCCAGTCCGGACAATTAGACCGGAAACCACAATTTCCCAAGCACAAAGAATTTTATTACGTTATGGACATTCTGGTTTATCTGTAGTTGATACCCAAGGAAAACTCGTGGGAATTATCTCACGACGGGATATAGATATTGCCCTACACCACGGATTTAGTCATGCACCAGTCAAAGCCTACATGACAACTAAAGTTAAAAGCATCACACCAGACACCATCCTGCCAGAAATTCAAGCCCAAATGGTAACCTATGATATTGGACGCTTACCAGTATTAGAAAACGGGCAATTAGTGGGAATTGTCACCCGTACCAACGTACTGAGGGAATTACATCAAGCCGAAGCGGAAAATAAATTCCCCATCACCAATTCCTTCAAAACTAACTTGAATACAGAATTACAAAATCGCCTAGCGCCGCAGATGTGGGAATTACTCACCGTAGCATCCCAAGCAGCGGAAAAACGCGGTTGGCATCTTTACTTAGTAGGTGGTGCGGTGCGAGACTTACTGTTAGCAGAATCAGCCGCAGGGACATTAATGATTACAGATATAGACCTTGTAGTTGATGGCTTTCACCAAGCAGCAGATGTTGGCGCTGGTGTAGAACTAGCCAAAGCACTACAGAAAATTTACTCAGGGGCGCGGCTAGAAATTCATGGTGCTTTTCAGACCGCGGCCTTATTGTGGCACAAAGACCCAGAACTAAACTCATTGTGGATGGACATCGCCACAGCTAGAACAGAATTTTATCCTTACCCAGCTGCAAATCCGGAAGTTGAAGCTAGTTCCATTCGTCAAGACTTGTATCGCCGTGACTTTACCATTAACGCCCTGGCTGTGCGGCTGACCTCCCCTCGTCCTGGGGAATTACTGGATTTCTGCGGTGGTTTGATAGATTTACAAGCCAAGCAAATTCGGGTATTACACCCCAACAGCTTTATTGAAGACCCTACGCGCATTTATCGCGGTGTACGGTTTGCTGTCCGCTTTGGATTTGAAATAGAAGCCCAAACAAAAGACTTTATCAAGTATGCCATTAACAGTGGGGTTTACGATCGCACAGCCCAAACCAACATCAAAACCCCAGCCCTACAGACTCGACTCAAAGCCGAGTTAAAATATATTCTCCAAGCCCCCTATGGTAAATCAGCCTTACAACTACTCAATGAATTAGGGGCGTTGCAATGTATCCATCCTACCCTGAAATTAGATAAATCACTTGTGCAGCAATTGCGATTGTTAGAAGCCTGTTTAAGACGATTTGACCCGCAAAACCACCTCATCCCCTGGGAGATGCGCCTAGAAGCCCTAATCGCCCATTTAGAACCACAATATCGAGTCAAGGTAGCCACAAATCTGCACCTACCAGAAGATGGTATTCAACGCTTGCAAAACTTAGCTACAGCCCAAACACAGGTGATGGAATTATTGCCAACTTGTCAGCGTCCCAGTCAAATAGTGCAGTTACTGCGACAGTATGATTTACCCATGCTGATTTTAACAGCTTTGCAAACAGACCGAACCCTCAGACGGCAGATATGGGGTTATTTGCAAGTTTTAGTGAACGTGCAGCCTCTACTCAATGGTAATGATTTAAAGAAATTAGGCTACAAACCCGGGCCGCAATATCGGCAAATATTAGATGATTTACTTGCTGCTACTGTGGATGGAGTGATTAAAGACACAGCCGATGCAGAAAATTTTTTAGCCCGGCACTATCCTGCTATATAAATCCTAGAACTGAGGAATGCTTATCCATGTCAGCTTTTTCATGCTCCTTCCCAATGCAGAGAACGCAATTGTCGATATTCGTAAACTTCGCGACTATTGCCTCAATCCAGAACATAACGATGGCAAGCACAAAGCGCGACTGTTTTTATCGTGCCTTGGGATGACTGCTGATAACGCTGAAGAATTACGCCAAATTTTGCTTGAAGTGATTCAAACTCAAGAAGTGCGACTCGGCAGACAAGATGAGTTTGGGCAACGCCATACACTAGATTTTACGATTGAATGGCAAAATAGAAGTGCGACCCTTCGGAGTGGCTGGATCATTGAGCATGGTTCGGAAATTCCGAGGTTAACAACCTGCTACCCACTGTAGTGCTTGGAGGTGATCAGAGATGCCAAAAAATACAGCCAAATTGCTAGATGTTATAGCTTTGACCGTTGACCTTCCTGAATATAATTTATGGCGCGGGCAAGTTGGGACAGTGGTTGAACTGTTAGCTGATGGTACAGCATTTGAGGTCGAATTTAGCGATCGCGCTGGACGCACTTATGAATCTGTCGGGTTGCGTTCGGAGCAAATTATGGTGTTGCATTTCGAGCCAGCATCACCTGACATCAAATCTACAATGGTCACAGCGTAAGCCGCATAACAACTCTGCTGGAGCGGACTGATGAAAGACTTGGTTGTGTTGCAAAGGCTACTCACAGCCGCCCAGCAGGAACGTTAGACTGAATATCGCTAAGTGCGATTTGTTCTCTCGATCGGGAGCATTTATGCTCAGGGATGAGAGGTAAGACTGGGTAAAAACCAGATTCTTATAACTGTATGTCTAAATCCACCCCTACAATCTCGTGCTGCTTATCTATTGCTTTGTGTTCTTGCTCGTAAGCAAAAGCAATGAACCAGCTATTAGCAGTCTTTGATATTGTGATTGATTTACAGGTTGTGTGTGGCAAGCCTTCATAAGTTT
>NZ_JANQDF010000056.1:0-44045 GCF_029891675.1 Anabaenopsis tanganyikae CS-531 | reverse complement strand
TCTACTATCAACTGCACTAGGCATCCCCCCGTGCCATTGACATCACTTATATAATACCAATGTGCTTTCATTTAGCGATTGCTACACACAGATGCAAGCTCTGCGTAGCGATCGCCTGTGCCAGTTGCGTAAGTCCTATTAAGAGTTGGGCTTCGATGGTCTCAATTGATCTCAGTCCCTCTAAACGTAACCTTCGCAAGTTGTAGTTAGATTTAGCTGAGGAGGTCGAATTGCGGAGAAGGTGTGACCGAAATCGGAAACGTTCAAAACGTAGGGATATCTATTGTCCTATACATGGCTGTTATCTGGATAGCGTGAGTCAAAAATATAGACTTTTCGCCGACAAAGCAGGACAATTACAGGAACGAGGCTTAAGTCGGCGGGCGGCATTATTGTCCATCGCCAATTACACAGCAGTAACCTTACATGGAGAGTGGTTAGAGGCTTTTTGGTGTGAACACTGTCAGGAAAAAAAGTGGTATTATGTCTGTCAGTCGTCGGATGATGGTAGATATGATATTTCTTTGGCACCCAAGGAACTCTGGCAACAGGTAACAGGAGTAATTGACCCTGACGGGAATCCTTCAGTGGGTGAGTTTACGCGGCTAAATGCTAAACAACTGAACCATCATGCTCTCAATAATTTTTATTGTTTGTGAATGCACCCAAAGCCTCTGTTTCTAGGTCTGCTGTTTCCATTGCATGATACGAGGTGGGAGATGACAGGATTGGGAGCATCACCCTGGTATGAGGAAATATTGAAAGAGAGATTACAACAGGGACGACTTGAAGGAGAGAGCTTAATGGTTCTACGTCTGTTACAGCGCCGCCTGGGGACCTTGGATGATACAGTAAAGCAGCTTAAGATGCTACCAGTAGGGTAACTGGAAAGTCTAGCAGAGGAATTACTAGACTTTCGGGATGTGCAACAGTTACAGACTTGGTTACAACAGCTTTCCTCAAATAGTGGTAATTTATGATGACCTTCTGCACCAAGGGGCGATCTGCTTCTTGCAGCAGCGCTTCGCGATCGCCATTACGTATGATTTAAATCTCAGATTACATAGAATAAACATACAAGACTGAGAACGACAATTTCAGGAGCAGAACAAGAAACGGATTTAAATTAACCTCCACCCAACCCCAAAACCAGGGATCCAGGGAATGAATTCCCTGGCTAAAAGCTGAAGTCGGTTAAAAACCGACTGGGAAGAAGGTTAAGGATTTTTGTGTGATTTGTCAATTTAATTTATCAATAGCAGCAGAGCTGTAGAACTTCAGGGTATATCCGGAGCAGAACACGAAACCGATTTAAATTAACCTCCACCCAAACCCCAAAACCAGGAAGACTCTTAATTGATTCCCTGGATTGGTGAGAACTTTTACACCAAGGGGCGATCGCTCCTGAGATCAAATCAACATCATCATAACCAACAGTGGCGAAAAAAGCAGACATAGGGGGGAAAAGATTAATCAGTCTTGCACCCAACACCTGGGTAAAGTGGATTACCCAGCGCAGTGACTTACAAGTACAAGACATCCTCAACACAGAATTTCAGTGGATAGAGCGGGAAAGTGATGTTTTACTGAAGGTTTTATCCCCAGAAATAGGAGAATTTTTGCTGCTCAATGAATTACAGCTACGGTACAATCAGAGAATGCCCCAAAGGATACGGGCTTATACAGCTTTAGCAGAAGAACGTTATAACTTAAGGGTATATCCAGTCTTAATCAACATCCTCCCCCCAAGTAGTAAACAAACCATTCCCCAACGTTATGAATCAGAGATATTAGGGATAAGAGCCTATCAAGACTACCAAGTGATTAACCTGTGGGAGGTAGATGTTAACCTGGTATTTGAGCAGAAGATATCAACCCTATTGCCATTTGTACCAATTTTGCAGGGTGGAAACAGGGAAGAGAAATTACGAGAAGCGGTGAGGGAGTTAAGACAGGATGAGCAACTGCAAGACTTAGAACCGTTATTGTCATTTTTTGCTAGTTTTGTCTTAGATATTCCCTTAGTTCAACAAATCATGAGGTGGGACATGACGGTATTGAGAGAATCGCCCTGGTATCAGGAAATATTGAAAGAGGGATTACAGCAGGGGGAAAAACAAGGACTACAACAGGGACGACTTGAAGGACGACTTGAAGGGGAAACCCAATTAGTTATACGTCAGTTACAGCGTCGCTTGGGAACCTTGGATGATACACTCAAACAGCAAATTCAGATGCTACCAGTAGAGCAACTGGAAAGTTTAGCAGAGGAATTACTAGACTTTCGGGATGTGCAACAGTTACAGACTTGGTTACAACAGCTTTCCTCAAGTAGTGGTAATTTATGATGACCTTCTGCACCAAGGGGCGATCTGCTTGCAGCAGCGCTTCGCGATCGCCATTACGTATGATTGAAATCTCAGGTTACATAGAATAAACATACAGGACTGAGAACCACAATTTCAGGCTCAGAACAACAAACTGAAGTTAAATTAACCTCCACTAAACACAAAAACCAGGGAGCCAGGGAATGAATTCCCTGGCTAAAAGCTGAAGTCGGTTTTTAACCGACTAGGAAGAAGGTTAAGGATTTTTGTGTGATTTGTCAATTTAATTTATCAATAGCAGCAGAGCGTTAGAACTTAAGGGTTAAGTTACATCTGCTTTCTGAAACATGGGAAATGTTTATGGGCGATCGCCATTTGTTGGATGTTATATAAACATTGAAAAATAGTATGCTTATTCCCTGCATTTCTGATCTCAAGGTTTAAAAAGAGGATACTGTCAACCATTTAGCCAATGTTGCATAAAAATCCTGATCAATTACAAAAAATGCCTAAAAATACTGACGGTAAAAACCGACATAAGCACAGTCAAACATTAATTAAGGAATTACGGCAATTGTGGGGCTACCTGAGCCGTCGCCGTCAGGTGCAGTTGGGGGCTTTGCTACTGCTGATGCTACTGTCTTCTGTGAGTGAGATGGTTAGTGTGGGGGCAATTTTTCCCTTTCTGGGAGCCTTGACTAATGCACAGATGCTATTGAATGCTCCCCATCTCCAACCAGTATTAAACTTATTGCAGATTCAGACCCCAATCCAACTAGTGAGGGCCTTAGCTGTGGGGTTTATTGTCGCCGCAGTATTAGCTAATGGGCTGCGATTGCTGACCCTGCATGTGCGGCTGCGCTTGGCTGCAGCGGTGGGTTCTGATATCAGTAGCCAGGTTTATCACACTACTCTGCGACAGCCCTACAGTTTCCATGTGCAGCACAACAGTAGCGATTTGATGCAGACGGTAACTGGGGATACCACGCTTCTGACTATTAATATCTTGATCCCCTTGGTGGCGTTTTTCACGGATGCCCTGGTTATACCTGCTTTGATGGCGACGCTATTATTCATTGATGGCAACATTGCCCTCTGGACAGGGGTAATTTTGGGGGGAGCCTACACAGTGATTTATCGCACCCGGCAACGCTTACTCAAGCGTAATAGCAAAATTATCGCCGAATCGGGGCAACGGAAAATCAAGGTGGTGCAGGAGGGGATTGGCGGGATTCGGGATGTGCTATTGGGACATTCCCAAGACTTTTTTGAACGGGTGTATCTGCGGGCGGAGGCTGCTTTAAAGCAAGCTACAGCGACTAATTTGATTATTTCCCAGTCCCCCAGATATCTCATAGAGGCTTTGGCATTGTCTGCGATCGCCCTTTTAGCACTGAGTTTAGGTCAAAATGGGGATTTTAGCCAGGCGGTGCCAGTATTAGGTAGTTTAGCCCTGGGGGCGAAACGGTTACTACCGGCTATGCAAGAGGCTTTTGCATCTGTGGCAAAAATTCAGGGGTCGCGGGCGGCGTTAACGCGGGTGTTAGTGGCCTTAGAACGACCCATTGAGCCACTGCTGGGAACGACTGTTTCCAGTCCCTTGGGGTTGGAACAGGAACTACGGTTTGATGGGGTATGGTTTGGTTATCACCAGGAAACACCCTGGGTATTGCGTGATTTTCACCTGCAGATTGCCGCCAAGACCACAGTAGGGTTTGTGGGGAGTACGGGAAGTGGGAAAAGTACCACAGCAGATTTAATTTTGGGACTCTTACAACCAAATAAAGGCACAATTTGGGTAGATGGGTTACCTTTACAAGGTGAGAGGTTACGCCAATGGCAACAGAGTATTGCCCATGTACCCCAGCAGATTTTTCTGAGTGATGGCACTATTGCGGAGAATATTGCTTTTGGGATTCCTCAAGACCAGATTGATTTTGAGCAGGTGCGAAAGGCGACGCGGTTGGCTCAGATTGATGAATTTATAGAGGGATTACCAGCTAAATATGATACCTACGTGGGAGAGCGGGGAATTCGGCTGAGTGGGGGTCAAAGGCAGCGCATAGGCATTGCCCGGGCGCTGTATCGCAATGCCTCGGTGATTGTGTTTGATGAGGCTACCAGTGCTTTAGATAATGCCACGGAAAAGGAAGTGATGGCGGCTATTGAGGGGTTGAGTCATCAGTTGACGGTAATTTTAATTGCCCACCGCTTGAGTACTGTGCAGAGATGCGACTGTATTTTTCAGTTACATCAGGGACAGGTAGTGGCACAGGGTACTTATGAGGAATTGCTGGCTAATAGTAGCAGTTTTCGGACTATGGCTTTGAGTGGTGTGGATGGTGAAGATAATAAATTTACTATGATTACATAACCTCACCCCAGCCCTATGGTTAGTCAAGAGATAGGTGCACAGATGCAATTTAGTGGTGGATTAGGTATCCGTAAAGCAATAACAAACTTTTTTTCTCCTGATAAGCAAATTTATAGAAATTATCAGTTAGGTCGTCAAGAGATAGGTGCACAGATGCAATTTAGTGGTGGATTAGGTATCCGTAAAGCAATAACAAACTTTTTTTCTCCCGATAAACAAGTTTATAGAAATTATCAGTTATCAAGATGGCTTCGCACAAAAGGTTATATCCTTTTGGCTAAATTGATTCGTTATCGGCAATCAAGATATGGATGTTATATTTCAGAAAAATCTATTATTCATCCTAGTGTTGAATTTAAACATCCTGTAGGAGTTGTTATTGGTGAGGGAGTAGTCATAGAAGAAAACGTTAAGATATGGCAAAACGTAACAATTGGTAGTCATGTAAAACCAGGATTACCACAAGAATATCCATATATTGAATCTGGAGTAAAAATATTTGCAGGTGCTGTAATTGTGGGAAAAATTAGAGTTGGAAAAAATGCAATTATAGGAGCAAATGCTGTTGTATTAGATGACGTTCCTGAAAATATTGTGGCTGTAGGAGTACCTTACAAGAATAGACACAGTGATGGATTGTAATATTCAACAGAAAGTTTTATTGGCTCCCTATACAACCTGGAAAATAGGAGGTGCTGCGCAATGGTTGGCAGAACCAAATCTTGAAACAGCACCCAACTTGGTAACCTGGGCCTATGAACAGGAAATACCTATTTATTTTCTTGGTCGTGGGTCTAATGTATTGATTGATGATGCTGGACTACCTGGGTTAGTAATATTAACTCGTAACTCCCTCACTGAGTTGAGACGTGATGGAGACTTAATTATTGCTGGGAGTGGTGTATTCTTACCTCAATTGTCTAAATTCGCAGCACGGGAGGGCTTTTCGGGCTTTGAGTTTCTCATTGGTATTCCCGGTACCGTAGGCGGCGCGATCACTATGAATGCTGGGTTGACTGTTTTTCGTCCCCGTGAGATGAGAGCAATTGTGAAAAATTTCGATGTCTTAAATCTGGATGGCACCATTGAAACACTAACAATGGAAGACGTTGATGCTGGTTATCGTCACACCGATTTATTAAATGGAAAGCGCCTAATATTACAAGCTCGTTTTTGCTTACAAGAGGAGGGCGACCCAAATGAGATTCGCCGAAACACGTTTGACCATCTTGCGGAGCGTAAGCGTAAGCAACCGTTAGATAAACCTACTGCAGGGAGCACTTTTAAGTCACATCCCGGGAGTAAGGGGGCTGGATGGTATATCGAACAAGCGGGTCTGAAAGGTTTTCAAATTGGTGCAGCGCGGGTGAGTCCCATGCACGCCAATTGGATTGAAAATTTGGGCGGTGCAACAGCCGCAGATGTTCGTCAATTAATCACACATATTCAAAAGACTGTTGAAGCTGAATTGGGAATTCATTTAGAAACAGAAGTTCGTTTCCTACCTTAAAAAATGACAGAAAACTTAAATAACCTGATTGTTCACCCTTCCCGTTTGGTCGGAGAGGTCAGGGTTAGCGGTGCAAAAAATTCTGCTCTTCGCCTCTTAGCGGCTTCTTTGTTAACGTCGGCTCCGGTTCGACTTAAGAACTACCCAAGCGGTTTACTTGATGCTCGTCTTCATGTTGAGATGCTAACAGCACTGGGTAAAACTTGCCAATTAATCAACCAGAGTGAGCTAGAAATTGTAGAGACTAACCCACCTCGATCAGAGTTGCTTTGGTCAAAACGTTCTATTCGTAACACTTTGCTGATTTTAGGTGCGTTAGTCGGTCGTACAGGTAGGGGTAAAGTACCATTACCTGGAGGCTGTAAGCTAGGCGATCGCAAATATGATATCCATGTTATGGTGCTGGAATCCTTCGGTGCTCATGTCTGGGAAGAAGAAGGAGGCTATCTTTGTGCTGAAGTTCCTAGTCATCAAAACCTCAGGGGAACAGAGATTGTTTTACCTATTCGTTCCACTGGGGCTACTGAAAACAGTATTATAATTGCTTGCCTAGCTGAAGGTATAACCCGCATTTGGGGACCACACATCCGTCCCGAAATTCAGGATCTGATTAAGTTTTTGCGATCCATGGGAGCTAAGATAGAAGTCCGTGGACAAGAAAGCATTATTGTTGAAGGGGTGAATGAATTAGGTAGTACCATCCATGAGGTAATTGCCGACAATGTTGAAGCACTCACCTGGCTAATTGGTTCTGCTGTCACTAATGGAGATGTCGAGATTGTAGACTTTCCCTTTGAACACTTAGAAGTTCCTCTGATTCATCTGCGGGAAAGTGGGGTTCGTTTTTATCGCTTAGATAACCGCCTAATTGTTCGAGGTTCAAGCTGTTATCCCATTGATATCAGTACAGGCCCTTATCCGGGAATTAATTCGGATATGCAACCATTATTTACTGTCTTAGGCGCAATGGCTAAAGGAGAAAGCCGGGTCATTGATCTGAGATTTCCTGGACGCTACGCCTATGCAGAGGAACTGGCCAAAATGGGAATGAATTATGAAGTTAAGGATAATCTTTTGGTCATTCAGGGAGGCAATAAACTTCAGGGAACTGAAGTAACAGCCCTGGATTTAAGAGCCGGTGCCGCCTTGATGATTGCGGGTTTGGTAGCAGATAGCCCAACTAATATTAGCAATGCATGGCAAATTTATCGAGGTTATGATCAGATAAATAAAAAGCTATCTCACCTTGGCGTCAGTATTTTCAGTGAGATGCAACAACATTGAAAATAATTTTTTAGCAATTAGAGTCAATAGACTAATAAAGTTGATAATTTTGCTCCCTTGCACTTAGATGTTGATTGTAATGATATTATAAAAGTTACTCTTTCAGTTTGAATATTATTTAGATCGTTCTATATAACCTAGCAAAGGTAAAATTGAGAAGTGAATCAGACACACAGCAATGAAGTTTTAGATAAACCCCTTGTTAGTATTATTTCGCTTTTTTACAATCGTGCTATTTATGTAAAGCCTTCTGTCGATAGTCTACTAAAGCAGACATATTCAAATGTCGAAATTATTCTGGTAGATGATGGCTCAACAGACAACACTTTAGATGAACTGGCATCTTATCAAGATCCACGAATTCGTCTGCTCACCCACGAAAACAAAGGATTGGTAAGGGCTTTGCGTGGTGCAATTGCTTCTTCTCAAGGAGAATTAATTGCGATTCATGGGTCTGGCGATATTTCTTTACCTGATCGCATAGAGATGCAAGTTGACTTACTGATGAGAAATCCTGATGTTGGGGTTGTGGGCTGTTATATGCGCAATTTTAACATGGTGAAAAATACATGGGAGGTTGTATGCCGAACTATAGCTGAGGATCAACTATCTCAATTAATTAATTATAACCTCTTTAGTCACGGAGAAGTGATGTTTCGGCGCAGCTGCTATGATCAAGTGGGGGGCTATCGTGAATTTTTCGAGTTTGCCCAGGATCACGACCTTTGGTTAAGAATGGCTACAGTCACTCGTTTTGCTATTGTTCCAAAAATCTTATATCAAAGGGAACCAATTGAAGGTTCTGTCAGTTCTGTCAGTAAAGTTCCCTCCAAGGTGAAAAAGCAAACTTATTTGTCGGAGTTTGCCGTTGCTTGCGCCATGACAAGGAGGGATCAAGGCTTTGATCCCCTGGAGAGAGATGGACATAAAGCTTTTGAGAGTTTTGCTAATACTAGCTCGATATTACCAATTCGATTGACAAGTTTAGTATTTTCCTACTTGGTAGGTAAAAAATTTGATGTAGCTAAGGAACTCATGTCAGAAGTGGTTGCTCTCAATCCTTCCCGTTTCAATAAGTTTTATCTAACCGCCATAACATGGTCTCAAAAAAGTACAGTTTTCAGGAAGCCCTTGCTATTTATATTGCGATTGCGCTTAAAGCTAATTCGTATCCTAAAAAGCAATTGAGGTGGTGAAAACCATAATTAATTATACATCGATATTAAGAATATCAAGAAATTTTCTAATCAAATGAAAATAATCCATATTAGCCACTCTGATATACAGGGTGGCGCAGCCCGGGCTGCCTATCGTATCCACCAAGCTCTACGCCTCCATGGACTAGATTCCACTATGGCGGTGAATGTAGCAACCTCCGGTGATTGGACTGTACAGAGTCATAAAACCAAACTCGCCAAGGGATTAGCTCGACTCCGCCCCCAATTGGGGAGCTTACCCCGACAATGGCTGCGAACAGATAACCCCATTCTCCATTCCCCTGCCATTATCCCCTCTACCTGGTCTGATCGCCTGAATTGCACAGATGCAGATGTGTTACACCTGCACTGGGTGAATGGTGAAATGTTGTCAATCCCTGACATTACTAAACTGGGTAAGCCCGTAGTGTGGACTCTCCATGATATGTGGGCTTTCTGTGGAGCAGAACATTACACCGAAGAATTCCGGTGGTGTCAGGGCTACTGGAAAGATAACCGCCCCAGTTATGAAAGTGGGTTTGACCTCAACCGCTGGACATGGAACCGGAAGCGTAAACACTGGCAAAAACCTCTGCAAATCGTTACCCCCAGTCAATGGTTGGCAGATTGTGTGACCAAAAGTGCCTTAATGGCTGATTGGCCAGTTAGGGTAGTGCCAAACACCATTAACACCGATATTTGGCAACCCTTTGAGAAAAACCTAGCGCGAAAACTCTTGCATCTCCCTCTTGATGTTCCCTTGCTGTTATTTGGTGCCTTAAACGGTAGTCGTGACCCCCGTAAGGGATTTGACCTGTTGCAAGCAGCCCTCAACCATCTACGGGGACAAATGCCTGGATTACAATTAGTCGTGTTCGGGCAACTAGCACCAAAGGAACCCATTGATTTAGGTTTTCCCATTCACTACATGGGGCGTTTGCATGATGAACTCAGTCTACGTATTCTTTATAGTGCGGCTGATGTCATGATAATTCCTTCCCGCCAAGATAACTTACCTAATACCGGCTTGGAAGCTCACGCCTGTGGAACCCCAGTGATTGCCTTTAATACCTGTGGGCTACCTGATATTGTAGAACATCTCAAAACTGGATATTTAGCCAAAGCCTTTGATACCACTGATTTGGCTCACGGTATACAGTGGCTTTTATCTGACTTCTCACGACTGATGACCCTTGGACTGGCGGCACGACAACGCGCAGTTGACAAATGGTCTGTAAAGGTGGTGGCTGATGCATATCAAAATGTTTATAATTCTGTTTTAGTTAATAAGTAATATTATTGCCCATACCAGAAACTCATGTAACATCTGAGTTGGAATCAGCATATATTCAGCCAAAAAAAATTGCGATCACCCTGAAAAATATGACTTAACCAAGGGCGATCGCCCTGAAAAACATCCTTTAACCAAGCGCGATCGCCCTGAAAAATATGACTTAACTAACAGCTGACGGGGATCGATATATTTATTTAATAACTTTTAATTGAATGCCTAGAAAAATTCGAGAACTAAAGGCAATGTTGTTAAAAGCCGGATTTATCCAACGGACTGGTAAAGGTAGTCACACAATCTGGATTCACGAAAAAATGCCAGATATGCCGATTACAATTGCAGGTAAGGATGGTGACGATGCTAAAATCTATTTAGAGAAACTTAAACAAAGACTCGCAAGACTAGAAGAATTGCAATGAATTCACATTATAGTATGATTATTTTCTGGTCTCAAGAGGATAACTGCTATGTAGTCCACCTCCCTGACTTCCCTTTTCAAGACATCCACACCCACGGTAATACTTATGAGGAAGCAGCCAAACATGGCCAGCAAGTGATTGACAGTTATCTTCAGCTTTACCAAGAAAATAACCAACCTCTACCCCAGGCTAAAAACCCCTGGGAATATATTCAGGTAGCATAACCACTCAGGGGCGATCGCCCTAACAAACATCCTTTAACCAAGAGCGATCCGCCCTGACAGACATCCTCTAACTGGGAGCGATCCGCCCTTATGATAGATATGACCTGATTAATCAACGAATGGCAGTACACTATCTGCAGGATATTGGTCTTTATGCTCCCTAATTAGATGAATTCGCTATTAGAGAGATTGTAAATGGTAAATATTTTTATTATCAACATGAATATATGAGTAATTTAGAAATTCTAGACCAATGGAAAAACCGCAAAAATAATTATGATAGTCTTAATTCTCAAGACATAAGATTCCTCTCAACCCGCGGAGATTTTCTCAACTTTTTGCTTATTTGGATTCTTTTTACATCTGCAGCACCGTTTACATTTATTTTTGCAGTCCCAAACCACCCTCATAAAATCCTCATCGCTGGTGGACTAGCTTTAACCTCTTTTCTCTTAGTTATCAAGGGTCGAATTATTCTTCCTAACCGAACAATGGTCGGCATCCTCATTGCTCAAGCATTCTTCTTTGTATTTCCCCTTTCTTTCCTCCATGGTGAATTCCATCAAGGGAGTTATATTACAATAAGTATACAGTATATAGCAATACTTTTACTTTACATTTATGTATATAATTTTTATTCAATCCATAAGATGGCGAAGAGTTTCATTTACGTAATAACTCTCATGGCTATTATGGGAACTGCGGCTTTCTTTTTGGGAATAGTAGGGGCAATAGATATAGTTTCAACTCATCAAAATCTTGATACAAGAACAGCTTATAATTTTCTCCTGACATTTAGTAACTCAATTAATCATGTTGGGAGAGCAACTATAATAAGAATTGCAGGTTTCTTTGATGAACCAGGAACTTTTGCTTATTACATTACTTTTGCATTGCTGATTAATAAAATATATGGCTTTTCCAAGAAACTAGAGTGGATAATAATAATAGGAGGAATCTTTACTTTATCCATGGCATTTTATATTACAGTTTCCGTATACTTAATTATTTTTTACGGTAATTTTAAACGACTAAAATATTTTTTGTTAGGATCAATTATCATCGCATCCCTAGGATTTTATGTAAATACTGCTAAATACGATAGTGAAACTAATTTCACACTATATCGTCTGACCATACAGAGATTTGAACGAGATGAAAGTTCTTCAGAAGGACTAACTGTTGGTGATAACAGATCTGAACTTTTTTCTCTGGCGGCGGAAGCTTTCATGGATTCACCTTTAATTGGACAAGGGCATAGATATCGTGAAGATATAAGTAGTAAGTACTATAATATTTACATGGGGGCTAACCTTTTTGCACCATTGGCAATATATGGAATAGTGGGTACTTTAGTTTCATTTTTAGGTGTCTTCTACTGGACATATCTAGTTTTTAGTCAATCAAACACTGTACATAGAAACCTATTAATATCATGCTGGTTAATTATGGCATTAAACTTTTTACAGAGACCCCATCCTATAGGATTTTTAAACTATTATGTGATAATATTTCTCGTTGATTCAACAAAGTATCGTCTGAAAAATTAATTTTGTTATTTAAACTGGCTAGTAAAGATGACATCATAGCAATATTTAATAGTATCGCTGCAACCATTCTTGGCTGTGAAATTAGGGACAAGTGCCCAATAGCCAAGTAGCAATAAATGGTTTGGGAACACTGTTGATCTATACTTGTTTTGAACAATCTCTTCATGCTCAATTTTATGACCGTGAATTTACTCCGTCTTTGACTCCATAAACTTAGTCCTCAATTATTACAAATAAATTTCGTTCTTCTATGCAGAAAAATCATAAAATATTAATTATTGGTTGGTTTAAGTTCCCATTTGGAAGTGCTGCAGCATCAAGAATAAGGACTTTGGCTAAGGGATTGAACGAAAATGGTTTTGAAGTGTTTGTTGTAACAACTGCGCGTATACCTTTGCGGAATGAAGACCACACAGATACCGGGGAACTATCTTGGCAAAATATCAAATACGAAACTGAAAACTGTTACGAGAATGATGGTAGAAAATTATCGCTTATCCAACGCATTTGGAAATACTTGCAAGCTATTTACAAAAGCTGGGTCAGGGTTTATAAATTAATACACACTGCCCAAGTTGACAGCATCATGATTTATGGCAGAAGTGTAATATCTTATTTGCCTGTGGTCATGCTGGCACGTTTTTATGGTGTTCCACTATTTTACGATATGGTGGAGTGGTTCCCCCCTAGCCAATTTAAAGGCGGGCTGATTAATCCTATGTTTTATGACGATTGGTTAGGACGTTATTTACCGCTTTTGGGTTCTCAAGGTGTAATTTCCATCACCCATTATATTTCAGAAAAGTACATTCGTCACCAAATTCCTTGCTTGATTCTTCCTAGTATTTTTGATTATTCTCTCAGTCAGCAACTAAAACCCCCAGATACAGAAATTAAAGATAAACAGTTTGTTGTACTTTATGCAGGTACTTGTAAACTTGGTGATGGATTTGAAAACTTATTAGATGCAGTCAAAATAGCCTTTTCCAAAGGGTGTCCTATTCGTTTAGACGTTTTGGGCACAGATGGTTTATCAGGACCTGCGGCAAAACAACGCCAGATTTGCGAACAAGATGAAATTTTACGTTTTCGTGTACGTTTCTTGGGGAGAGTAAGTGATGAAAATTACCTTTCTACACTTTGTTCTGCCAATTGCTTAGTGTTACCTCGTCCTGATTGCCAAACTGTCAACGCTGCATTTCCCACTAGACTACCTGAGTTTCTTTCAACAGGGCGTCCAGTGTTAACTACCAATGTTCCAGATGTTCCCCGATATTTGGATGCCGGAATCCATGCAGAGATTGTATCAGCAGACACATCAAATGCTTTAGCCTATGGAATTATAAGATTATGGCAATATCCGGAGCGTGCATTACAGATTGGGATTGCAGGTCAAAGGCGAGGTCGTGAAGTATTTGATTACCATCACCATATGACCAAATTATCTGAATTTATCACTAAATTCAGATAAGAGTCGAAAGTCTGGGTTTAGATCGGCAAGTCAGTCTACCGGGATTGGTGGGTAACCCCATCCTTTTATCCTATAGATTGCTGGTATTAGCTATTTTAGCGGTGACAAATTATTACAATATGGCTAATAGGCTTGATATCCCACTACTCAATCGTACCCATGTGATTAAACTTACTCTTATCATCACCGGACTTAACACTGGCGGAGCAGAAATGATGCTGCTCAAACTTCTAGAGCGGTTATCACCAGAATTTACCCCTCAAGTCATATCCCTAACTGATATTGGTGCGATCGGTAAACGCATTCAAGCCCTAGGTATTCCCGTCACAGCCTTGGGTATGAGTCGCACAATTCCCAATCCCTTGGCTTTACTCAAGCTAGTCAAGTTATTAAAACACAGTCAACCTGATATAGTTCATACCTGGATGTATCATGCTGACTTACTGGGGGGATTGGCCGCTCCTATGGCTGGAGTGTCAAAGGTAATTTGGAATATTCGCCATAGTGACCTATCCAAAGAAAAGAATAAAGCCACTACTCGATTGGTTGCAGGATTATGTGCGCGACTATCCCCAATTATTCCCCATCGCATTCAGTGCTGTTCTGCTATAGCGAAGGATATTCATACATCACTTGGTTATGCTCCAGATAAATTCATAGTCACACCGAACGGTTTTGATCTAGAAAGATTTCAGCCCAACCCAAACTTGCGTGAATCTGTACGACAAGAGTTAGGAATTGCAGCCGATACACCTTTGGTGGGTGTGATTGCTCGCTTTGACCCCCAGAAGAATCATACAGGCTTTTTTGCAGCTGCTGGCTATCTACATCAAAAAAGACCAGATGCCCATTTCTTGCTGGCGGGAAGTGGTATTGATACTGATAATTCTGTACTGATGCAAGCCATCGACAAGGCTCAAGTCAGCCACGTCACCCATTTGTTAGGTCTGCGTCAAGATATTCCCCGGCTCATGGCTTCCCTGGATGTTTTAGTTTCCCCTTCTTCCTATGGCGAAGGCTTTCCCAATGTTTTGGGTGAAGCCATGGGGTGTGGTGTTCCTTGTGTTGTCACCGATGTGGGGGACTCAGGCTATATTGTTGGGGAGACAGGTAAAGTTGTTGATCCTAATGACATGATCAGTTTAGCTGAGGCTCTCGACTCCTTACTCAGTCTCCCAAGTTCCCAGCGTCTCACCCTGGGGGAACATGCTCGCCATCGGATTCAGGAAAACTTTGAAATTAATCATGTGGTGAGGCTTTATGAGTCACTGTATCAAGAACTTTACACTTTAAAACTAAAGGTTAGTAAATGAACGATAATGTTTAGGTTATTATTGCTTTGAGGTTAGATATTCAATGAACTCTAATTATTAGGTTGCTTGGCATCATGATTAATACAACAAATATTACAAAATTTATGGAGTGGTGGTTGTTATCTGAAAAACTTTCAGATGACAACCAACGTATATTTGACAAATATTATTACTCCTACAAGCGTAATTTCGGCAAATATATTGCTAAACATTATGGAAATCAAGTCAAAGAAATAGAAGATACTTTATCAAGTTTCAAAGGAAGACCGAGGATATTGGAGGTCGGCTGTGGCTGTGGTACAGAGTCATTATGGTTTGCTATAAAAGGTGCTTCAGTATTAGGTATTGACTTAAGTGAACCACGTTTAAATGTTGCTAGAGAACGTTTACGTATTCTTAGAGATAATGTGAAATTTGAAATTGATGCAGATTTTAAATTTGCTAATATTTTTGACTTGAATGTTGGGTCAAATACCATTGATGTAATATGGATGGAACAGGCATTTCATCATATTGAACCGCGAGAAAACCTACCGGCTATCTGTTTTGATATATTAAAGCCTGGAGGATACATAATCATTTCAGAGGGGAATGGTTGGAATCCACTAATTCAATTATCCCTGTTCCGTCAGCGAGGTTTTAAGACCATAAAACGTTTTACTGATAACCATGGCATAGAGCATGTGTATGGCAACGAGCGCATTACTACGCCTGGTATTCTGGCTAGACTGTTCAAAAATAATGGGTTTGAGGTAGTTTCAAAAAGATACTTCAGGATTTTGCCAGATTTACCTGGTGCTGAAGGTTATGCATGGCTAGAAAAATTGGTTCCACCATGGTTTGCAATCGCTTTTACTCATTACAATATCGTCTTGCGAAAAAAGTAGTACTCAACTCATGTAAACATAAGTAATTCAAAAGCTACAAAAATAATAAATCTAGTGATTTGATCAAAAAATAAAATGATTGCATTTGCGTACTTGGTGCTATATTAGTCTTCCTGTAGCTTTAGCCCCACAGATATAGTAGGCTTTGATATCAACCGCAATATAGCATCAATAATCTCAAAGCAGCAATTGACACCACCAAAGAAGTAGAGAGCGATTCCCCTGACCATAGTTGAGATTTTTACCATCTGAGGGATTGATAGGGGTTTTATTCCTAGGATAATATAATAGAGGCGATCGCTCCTTTGAGACTGAAAAAGAAGAAGCAGTTAAACACCTCTCTCAATAGGAATCAATTTTAAAGTGCTAAAATCTGACTAGAAAAAGAGCTAAGTTAAATCATCCTCAGCTATGGAAGAACTCCTAGAATTAAAAGGTTTGTTGCTTCAAGGTGATATTTCTGGGGCGCTAGCCATTGTTGAAGACTTAGAAGAAATGAGTCGGGATGACAAAATCAACAATATTCGTAGTTACACAGTTATACTGCTACTGCACTTAATTAAGCGACAGGCAGAAAAGCGTACCACGCGCTCCTGGGATGTTTCTATTCGCAATAGTGTCAGAGAAATTAGGGAAAAAAATAAGCGGCGCAAAGCAGGGGGACATTATTTAAACCCAGAAGATTTACTTCAAATCCTAGAGGTTGCTTACCCCATGGCTATTGATCAAGCCTCTCTGGAAGTAGAAGGGGGACGTTACGAAACCGAAGAGTTAGAAAACCT
This sequence comes from Anabaenopsis tanganyikae CS-531, assembly GCF_029891675.1. Classification (NCBI taxonomy): domain Bacteria; kingdom Bacillati; phylum Cyanobacteriota; class Cyanophyceae; order Nostocales; family Nodulariaceae; genus Anabaenopsis; species Anabaenopsis tanganyikae. The sequence continues at coordinate 27,417 of NZ_JANQDF010000056.1, read as the reverse complement.
GGTGAATCAACAGGAAATTATCAATCACGCCCTGGCTTTGATTGACCCCACAGCCAACAGCAACACCTGAATAGTTTTCACCAACTACGCTATAATACCGAAGTATAAACTAATTGAGAGATATACAGTAGATGAGCTAGATGACCCTAACCTATGGAAGAACTCTTAGAATTAAAAGGCTTGTTGCTTCAAGGTGATATTTCTGGGGCGCTAGCCATTGTGGAAGACTTGGAAGAAATGAGCAGAGACGACAAAATCAATAATATTTGTAGTCATGGGAAAATTCTGCTCCTGCATCTGATTAAACAACAGGCTGAAAATAGGACTACACGTTCTTGGGATGTTTCTATTCGTAACTCGGCTCTGGAGATTCAAAGGAAAAATAAACGGCGCAAAGCAGGAGGGTATTATCTCCAACCTCCAGAACTGCGCCTGTGTCTAGAAGACAGTTACGAACAAGCCCTCAATGCTGCATCCTTGGAAGTAGCAGAGGGGATTTACGATATAGAAACATTAGAGAAGATGGTTGATCGCCAGGAAATTATTGATCTGGGATTAGCTCTGATTTTAGCTGAAAAGTAATGGTGATTGTGAACCGGTTGTAATGTAAACTAAGTGCCATGATGTAAATACAAATATACTGAGTGTTAAAATTTATTTGTACAATGGAAGGCGATCGCACAAGTACGTTACTAAGAAATGTCAGAGGGCGATCGCTTACCTGTCCACTAGCTTGAATATCAGATGAGCATCCATAAATGAGAAGCGATCGCCTTGATTAAGTTCTAATAACCCTGGGTGAAAGTAATAGTTCCATGTTGAACTGGTGGAATAGCAGAATTTATCTCATCTAGTCATCGGTTTTACCTATACTTACCCCCGGTAAGAACTATGAGTATGTGGTTTCCATCACTTAGAAACAATTGATGAATTGTTACCAAAATTTGTTTAGTTAAACATCTAAACCCTAGGATGCCAATAAAAAAATTATGAAAATCTTAGTTACAGGTGCTGCAGGCTTTATTGGCTTCCACCTGAGCCAGCGACTATTAAACCGCGGTGACGAGGTTATAGGACTCGATAACCTGAATAACTACTATGACGTTTCCCTCAAACAAGCTCGCCTCGCTCAACTGCAATCAGAGCAGCTATTCACCTTTACTCAACTGGACTTAGCGGATCAAGAGGGAATCAACAACCTATTTACAACACATCAATTTGATGTAGTTGTCAACCTCGCAGCCCAAGCTGGGGTGAGGTATTCTCTCCAAAATCCCCACGCCTATATTAACAGTAATATTCTGGGATTCACCAACATCTTAGAAGGTTGTCGTCACTCCCAAGTCAAACATTTAGTATTTGCCTCCTCCAGTTCTGTCTATGGAGCCAACACTAAAATACCCTTTTCCGTCCATGATAATGTAGACCACCCGATTAGTTTATATGCTGCCAGTAAAAAAGCCAACGAGCTAATGGCACATACTTACAGCCACCTCTACGGCTTACCCACCACCGGACTACGCTTTTTTACCGTTTATGGACCATGGGGAAGGCCGGACATGGCGTACTTTTTATTTACCAAAGCCATTTTATCAGGTCAACCCATTGATGTATTCAATTATGGTAAAATGAAACGTGATTTTACTTACATTGATGATATTATCGAAGGGGTGGTAAGAGTTATCGATACTATTCCCCAAGGTAATCCTCATTGGTCGGGGGATAAACCTGACCCAGGGACTAGTAAAGCACCTTATAAAATATATAACATTGGTAATAACAATCCCGTGGAGTTGTTACATTTCATTGAGGTTATAGAAAACTGCTTGGGGATGAAGGCGCAAAAGAATATGTTGCCTCTGCAACCCGGAGATGTAACCATGACCTATGCTGATGTTGATGATTTAATTGCAGATGTGGGGTTTAAACCCGCCACTCCCATTGACGTGGGTATCAGGCGTTTTATCGATTGGTATAGCAATTATTATCAGGTATAAATTAAATAGAAGTTTGAAAACACAATCTTAGTTAATAGGTCAAGGCCAAAGATACCCGACTTCTGAACACAATCTTGTTATCTGATCACAAGTGCTGATAGAAGTCGGGGATCTAAACTCAGAATCAGATGAAGAACTTTGTATATCTGGCTTTTCAGTGCTTCTAAGACCTAACTGAATACTACTTACCAACCTTAATAATGAGAATCTTATATATAATCACCCGCGCAGATACAGTTGGGGGTGTACAAGTTCATGTGCGTGACTTGAGTAAGGCCTTACAAGCTGATGGACATCAAGTCCTAGTTATTACTGGAATGCCGGGACTTTACACGGACGACCTATACACCAACAATATAGACTTTCGTGCTTGTACAACATTTCACAAACAGATTAAGCCCTTTCAAGACTGGCAGACCCTGCGGTTTTTCCTCCAAACTATTAAACAATTCCGCCCCGATATTATTAGCAGCCATTCCAGTAAAGCAGGAATTTTGGGGCGTTTAGCCGGGAAAATAACCAAAACTCCTTGCTTGTTCACAGCCCACGGTTGGGCTTTTACTGAAGGTGTTCCTCAACCTACCCGCAAAATTTATCAAATCATTGAGCGATTGGCAGAACCATTGTCCAATCAAATTATCTGTGTGTCTGACCACGACCGATATATCGGGTTAAAAACCGGTATGAACCCCAAGCGACTTAAAACCATTCACAATGGTATGCCAGATATTTCCCCATCCCTGAGGTCGAACCCCGCTGATAGTGAGCCAGTGAAAATTGTCATGGTAGCCCGGTTTGATAAACAAAAAGATCACTACACCTTGCTCCAAGCCTTTCAAAGAGTATCCGGTGCTCAACTCAACTTGGTGGGAGATGGACCTGGACTAGATAATATCAAAAACCTCGCTGTTAAATTAGGTCTTTCCCAAACAGTAAACTTTCTGGGCTTCCGCCAAGATATTGCTCAAGTCTTAGCTCAAGCCCAAATATTTGCCCTAATCTCCCATTGGGAAGGCTTTCCCCTAACTATTATTGAAGCCATGCGGGCGGGACTACCAGTGATTGCTTCCGATGTTGGTGGAGCAGCAGAAGCTATTGATGAAGGAGTTTCTGGTTTCACCATCCCTCGCGGTGATGTGCACACCTTGGAAGACCGACTCAAGCAACTAATAAAAAATGCGGAATTACGTTACAAAATGGGAACCGCAGCCCGACAAAGATATGAACAGGAATTTACCTTTGATCATATGTTTACTCAAACTTACCAGACCTATGAAAACGTATTACTCAAATCTAAATCTCAGGGATAAATAACTTATCTTATATTATGAAAACATTATTAACAGGAGCCACAGGACTCACCGGTGGACTACTCCTGCAAAAAATTGCCACCCTTCATCCTGGCTCGGAAATCAGTTGCTTAGTTCGTCCTAGCAGTAACCGCGATCTCATAAACTCCCTAAATCTCAAACTTACCTATCACCAAGGCGACAGCGCTAACCCCAATACATGGGACACAGTTCTATCCCAAGCAGCTTTTACAACCATTATTCATTTAGTCCAACTGCGCCAGATTCCTACCCTCCTCGATAGCTTGAATAAATTCCAGCAAACTCCGCGATTAATCATCATTGGTACAACAGGGGTTTACTCTCAATACAACCAATATTCAGCTGAGTATAAACAAGCAGAACAAGTTCTATCCCAGTATGGTGGGTCTTATTGCTTGCTACGCCCAACCATGATTTATGGTTCTCCCAAAGACAAAAACCTACACAAGCTGATCAAGTTTTGCCATCGGTATCAATTCTTTCCTGTCTTCGGTAAGGGCAATAATCTCCTACAACCAGTCCATACTGAGGACTTAGCCCAAGCTCTCCTCGATGTTTGGCAATCCCCACATATCCAGGGAGCCTACGACCTCTCTGGGGAAACCATTCTCACCTTTCGAGACCTGCTCAAACTCCTAAGCAAACTCATGGGTAAACCTGTATATCAGCTTTCTCTACCTTTTAGCATGGGTATTACTTTAGCTACTCTCCTAGAGAAAACCCTGGGTAGACGTTCCCCGGTGAGACGGGAACAAATTCTGCGACTCCAAGAAGATAAAGCCTATCCTTACGCAGCAGCTACACGAGACTTTGGTTTTACGCCCCGCTCATTAGAAACAGGTCTGAGAGAAGAAATCGCCCTGATGCGGGCACAAGGGATTATTTAAACTCATTACCTGGTGTTTGGACAACTGGAATTTACAGCATCCCTCCTAGGCAAAAGCCCAACGCCTCTGTAAAAGATCCTTGACTTCTATCAGCACTTGTGATCGCATGAGAAGATTATCAGCAGAAGTCGGGGATCTGACTAGTTGCAATTACAGATTATACTAGCAAATATTAACCATTAATTTTATACAAAGATTTATAAATTACACCCCATGCATCTACTTGCTTTAACTTAGACATCTAAAATCTAATACCAATTTCATACCAAGTGATTTACCTCATATTCATTCCCCTGAGCTTCCTGCTTAGTTGTCTGTTGGTCTATCTGATCAAAAATCAACTTAGCGCCCATCTCATAGATATTCCCAATGAGCGCAGTTCCCACACTCAACCTACCCCCAGAGGGGGCGGACTGGGTTTTGTAGCCTCCTTTTTCATTGTCAGTTGGTGCTTTTCCTGGCTATTTACCCCCAATACTCTCAGTACAGCCCAGATCAACGTTAGCCATATCTGGTTAGTACTCCTACCTCTGACAGTGGTTGGCTTACTGGATGACCGTTGGCAAATTCCAGCTAGGCTGAGATACTTAGTACAGATAGTTGCAGCCAGTATTGCCATATCTTTCTTTGGGATCTTTCCTCAACCCTGGTTAACCAACCTCGGTCCGGTTGGTATTACAGTCGCTATCCTTCTCACCCTCGTGGGTATGACCGCCCTGATTAACTTCTACAACTTCATGGATGGTTTAGATGGTCTAGTAGCGGGGGTAACCATGATTCAACTGAGTTTGATAGCACTGATGGGAAATCAACCTCTGTGGGTGCTGCTGATAGCTGCTCTAGCGGGATTTTTGTACTGGAACTGGTCCCCCGCCAAGATATTTATGGGAGATGTAGGGAGTACTGTCTTAGGGGCTACAGTAGCCATAGCCCTATTCAATTATTCCCATGATGGCTCTGTTGTGCAAGCATGGTCAGCCTTAACCATCACCTTACCTATTGCTGGAGACGCTATTTATACCTTAATTTGCAGGTTAAAGCGCCGGGAAAATATTTTTAAAGCCCATCGCACTCACCTATATCAACGTTTACACCAAGCCGGATGGAATCACTCCCAGGTCGCCATTAGCTATATGATATTTACCAGTGCCATAGGCCTGAACATTTATCTGTTCGCTAGTGTTGGAGCCTGGATAAACTTACTCATAACAATAGCCGCGATCGCCTTTCTGGAAATGTATTTAAAGCAACTTACTACAGATTCTCGTGAGAAGGTATTGACAAAAGATGTAAAAGATGATATGTGAAGCGGTTGTTTATTCTGCAATTGATATAGGGTGAAATAATAGGCGATCGCCTTTAACACTACCCTGGGGGCGATCGCTGCTCTGAAAAAAGATGAAAACAGATAAGCTATTTTACCGCATATTCCTAACTCAACCAGGTATCCTTGCCGAACTGATACCAGGAATCCCTCCAGACTGTGAGTTTGAATACTCCGACCCTGTGATTAAGGTAGAGGAATTTCGCCACGATGGGGTATTAACTCCCATAGGGGAGGACATCAACCTACCCAGAGTGATGAAAACAGACAAGCTATTTTACCGTATATTCCTAACTCAAAAGAGCCTACTGGCTGAACTGATACCGGGAATTCCTCCAGACTGTGAGTTTGACTACTCCGCCCCAGTGATTAAGGCAGAGGAATTTCGCTACGATGGGGTTTTAACTCCCATAGGGGACGACCTCAACCTACCCATAGTATTTGTGGAAGCGCAAATGGAACCAGATAAAGGTTTTTATGGGCGCTACTTTGCCTCAGTCCACTCATACTTGAAAGAATACAACATCAGCAGACCATGGCGGGGACTAATCATCCTCAAATCCCGTGGTCATGAACTGGGGTCAGAAATACCTTATGGAGATTTAGAGAAAAAAGTACAGAGACTTTACCTGGAAGACTTGCTGTCAGAAACAGACCTAAGTCCTAACCTGGGAATATTACAGTTAATCGTTCTCCCTCAAAACCGGGTAGGTGAAGCAGCCCAAAAACTACTGCAAAATGTAGAGAACAAAACACAATTCACACAAAGACTAGACTTGATAGAGGCTATACTAGTAAGCAAATTCCCCCAAATCAGTCCAGAGGAAATATTGAAGATGTTAGACCTGAAAACAGCAGATATTACCCAGACAAGATTCTATCGGGATGTGTTTCAACTAGGAGCTAAGGAAGGTAAAGCCGAAGGTAAAGCCGAAGGTAGACAGGAGGGTGAAGCCCAGCTAATTATCCGTCTGTTGAAGCGTCGCTGTGGAGTATTTTCACCCAACCAAGAAGCTCAAATCCGTTCCTTAGACCTGAATCAACTGGAGTCCCTAGGGGAAGCCCTCCTAGACTTTACTGCCATTGCTGACCTAGAAGCTTGGTTAAATGGTACACATCAGGAAAAATAGGAATATTACTGTTAAATACACTGGTGCTGGTGCGATCGCCTTTAACACTACCACGGGTGCGATATAGAAGTAATTTTACCAAAAATTAAAACTACCCTAACCACATTTAACCGGTGGCTAGAATCTCAGGTCAAGGTGAGATAAACGGATATCTGGGGAAAATTATCTCAGATGAAAAATTTGCCTCTAACATAGGCATATAGCTGAAATCTCATCCATGGATTATGCTCAAACCTCTGCGCCTATTTACCCTAGCTGGTTGCTTGGGAATGTTCACCATAGCCACCGCTATCCCCCTGCGTCTAGCCATAGCACTTCAACAAAACCCCCAGCCCCAAGCCATCTTGATGCTCAGTGGGGACAGCAGCAGAGCCAAATTCACCCGAGAAATGGCTCAAGAATTCCCTGACCTTCCCATCTGGGTCTCCGTGGGCGACCCGGAAATCCGCAGCATCTTAGGCGGACTTGACAACCAAGGGCTACAGGGAGGCGATCGCATCCAGTACGACAACCGCGCCACAGATACAGTTACTAATTTTACCACCATGGTTGCACCTTTGCAACAAAATAATATTCGCCACGTCTATCTCGTCACCTCAGACTACCATATGCCCCGCTCCCAGGCGATCGCAACTATCGTTTTTGGTAGTCAGGGAATCGCCTTTACTCCCGTCCCCGTCCCCTCCCAAAGCTCTCGGCGAGAAGCTCGCCCCCGTATCGCTAGGGACATAGGGCGCTCAGTGCTGTGGTTAGTTACCGGGCGCACCGGAGCCAGTTACAATCCCCGCTTACAATCGGCGAGAGGGAATAGCAGATCATAACTGTGTAAATTTACTAATATATCCCCCAAATATCCCCGACTCCTGGTAATGTACAAGTGTTACGAGAAGTCGGGGATTTGATTATTAATACTTAATTTATACCAAATTTAATTTCAAAACTGTTTGATCACACTTTCACATACATAATTATGCGAATAACATATTTTCTGCTTAGTGTTTTGAAAAAAACTGTTTTTATCAAAAATATTGCCCATTTTCTCAAGACTTCCTCAAGAACCAAAAAGCATCTGATTCTCTATTTAACTGACTCTCTACTATTTTTATTGGCAATTTATATTGCATTTTGCATAAATTCCCAGAGTTTATTTCCTTTGGATATGCTGGGTAAACATCTCGCTTTGATTATTCTGCTGATTCCCGGAAAAATCCTGTTATTTTCCCTACTGGGAATGTACAAAAATGTCCTCAAGTACAGTGAATTTGCCTTTTTATACACAGCATTCAAATCAGTTATCCTGGGACAAGGAGGATTGATCATCCTGGATTTGATTTTCCGGGTCAATTTCCTCCCCATCTCTGTTCAGATATTAGATACTTTAATCACACTAATTTTAATAGTCACAGTCAGACTCATAGCCCGATGGCTGTTATATGGTTTGAGTTCCCCCCTGAGATTAAAACAGCACTCTCAACCCAATGGTAGTGTAGCAGATAGCAAGCAACTCCTGGAACCAGTAATTATCTATGGAGCCGGACAAGCTGGATTTCAACTATCCCAAGCACTTGCTCAGGATAACAACTTTGAGATTATAGCCTTTGTGGACGACAATTCACAACTATGGAAACATGCGATTAATGGCATTCAGGTTTATAGCCCTGATAAGTTGGAATATCTAATTAACAAGTACCAGGTGCAGCTAGTACTCTTAGCAATTCCATCAGCTACCCCCAAAAGAAAGCAAAAAATTGTTGCGGAACTCAAAGCTCTAGATTTAGAAGTCAAAACGGTACCCACCCTAGCAGAAATCATATCTGGTAAAGTCTCCATCGATCAGGTACGTCAAATTAATATAGGCGATATTTTAGGACGTGAGGAAGTTCTACCAGATCCCAACTTACTGCGAGTCAACATCACAAATAAATCTGTTTTAGTCACGGGTGCGGGTGGTTCTATTGGCTCAGAACTCTGTCGCCAAATTGCTCAACAACAACCCCGCCACCTGGTTCTATATGAATTAAATGAATTTGCACTATACAGCATTGAGATAGAGTTACGAGAAACCTACCCTAATTTATGTTGTTCTGCTTGTCTAGGCTCAGTAACTGATGCCGAACGTCTCAAACAGGTAATTACAGAATATGATGTTGATACTTTATATCATGCTGCGGCTTACAAACACGTTCCTTTAGTGGAAATGAACCCAGCCCAAGGAGTGATTAACAACATTTACGGTACACTAGTAGCTACCCGCACGGCCAATGAGTGTAAAGTTGAGACTTTTGTTTTAATTTCTACCGATAAGGCTGTACGTCCCACCAGTGTGATGGGAACAACCAAACGAGTGGCTGAGTTGATTTTGCAAGCTTTATCAAAACAGCCGGACACTTACACTCGTTTGATTATGGTGCGGTTTGGTAATGTCTTAAATAGTACTGGTTCAGTCGTACCCCGATTTCAGCGGCAAATTTTGCAGCGACAACCGATTACTATTACCCATCCCGAAATTACTCGCTATTTTATGTCCATTCCCGAAGCAGCTCGCCTGGTCATTCAAGCGGGCGCTCTGGGGGATGGGGGGGAGGTTTTCCTCTTGGATATGGGGGAACCGGTGAAAATTTACGATCTGGCGGTGCAAATGGTGAAACTCAGTGGTCTAGTTTTAGGGAAGGACATTGAGATTAAGATCACAGGGTTGCGTCCAGGGGAAAAGCTCTATGAAGAGCTGTTGATTCAAGAAGACAATGTTCAAAGAACTATACATCCAAAAATTTATGCCGCCCAGGAAGCAATGATACCTTGGACAAAGCTAGAGCCATATCTGCATCAGCTATTCTTAGCAGCCCAAACAGAAGACAGAGATACTCTCTTATCTCTGCTGAAAGTGCTGGTTCCTGAATATTGCCCTCCACAGTTATCATCGCAACTAATGAGTAAATCTGCGTAGGTTTCTGCATGGTTTGATAGGTAAGGGGGCGATAGATTAATTTAATACTGCTGTTGAGGGAGCATCGCCCCTTGGTTCACAAAAAAAATGGAGAGTTAACTGCCGGTTAGCTCCTTCTGGTCTTGTCCTGGTAAGCTAATGGTAACTACTCTTCTCTTTTCTTCTTCGGCTTTAGGCATAGTGAGACATAAAACACCATTTCTAAAATCTGCTTGTACTTGATCGTTCTGAATGCGAGATGGTAGGGGTATTATCCTTTGAAATCTGCCATAGCGAAATTCTGAACGACGCATCCCTGTTTTTTCTTCTTTGATTTCAGATTTACGCTCACCCGTGACGGAAACTGTATCTGCGGCGACTTTAACATCTAAGTCCTGGGGTGAAATCCCGGGAATTTCCATCCGCAGGGTGACTTGCTCCGGGGTTTCGTCAATTTCTGCTGGGGGTACAAATGTTAAGCGATCGCTCAGGATATCCCCAGTTTCACTCGGTCCGGCAATTTGATCAAGGAGACGATTCATCTGGCGTTGCATGGTTTCTATTTCTCTAAAAGGTTCCCAGCGACTTAATACCATAATTTTTAGCTCCAATTAATTACATGAGTGAGTGAGTCACAGCAAAGATTGGGGATGTGAGCACAGGGTAAAAACCGGTTTTCTAAAGACCAGAGGGAAAAGTTTCGGGTGCGTCTCCCATTTCCCAGGTAGGAACGCGGTCTAGAGGTTGAACCCCCTTGGTATCATCAAGCTGTAAATCCCTGTTCTTGAATGAGTCGCTTGGTAATTTCTGCCCGTTGCTGGTAAAATTCATGGGTACAGTAGGAGGCTTCGCCAATTAAGTTCAGCAATGGGTCGTAGTCTTGCGCAGCGTCGGTTAAGGGGTGGGCGTACCCACGCACCCCATCGACTATGTTGGTGATAGTTGCATCAAGCATAGGAATTAATCTTTGAAAATTCTGGCTCACAACCCCAGGGATAGGGTTTTACACCTGGTAGATTTAGGCTGTAACTAAGTTAAGCTTAAAAGTCTTGACTGCTGATTCCATCTGGCTCAGGGTGGATGATACTAGATATATAGTTCTCTGTGTGGGAGGAGTTATTTAGTTGCTCTGGTGAATAAATGTAAAACCATAAATCAAAGCTTTGAGGAGGCTAAACAAGAAAATAGGTTCAGGGTTTTTGAAGGGTTTCCTATCAAAAGTGTACATTTTGGGTTAAATAAATCAGAAAATTTGGGGATGACAGATAGCTGAAACTGTTCGGTGTGTTCCCCGTTCCCTATTCCCTGTTCCCAACCCTAGTTAGGAATCAGTTGTAAAATCACATCCATGTCTGATCAAGTTTGGTTATCACATCTGCAAAAACACCGGGCGATCGCCGTTATCCGCGCCTCAGATATGCAATTAGCTGCCAAAATGGCTATGGCGGTCGCCTCTGGGGGAATGCAGTTAATTGAAATTACCTGGAATAGCCATCGCCCCGGGGAATTAATTAGTCAATTACGGGCAGAATTACCAAACTGTGTAATTGGTACTGGTACCCTGTTCAATGTCCAGCAACTGCAAGAGGCGATCGCCTGTGGGGCGCAATTTCTCTTTACTCCCCATGTTGATGTGGCGATGATTCAAGCCGCACTAGCCAAAAATGTCCCCATTATTCCTGGTGCTTTGACCCCCACAGAAATAGTCACCGCTTGGAGTCACGGAGCTAGCTGTGTCAAGGTGTTTCCCGTGCAAGCTGTGGGCGGGGTCAACTACATTAAAAGTTTACAAGGTCCACTCGGTCATATTCCCTTAATTCCCACTGGGGGAGTCACCCCCGACAATGCAGAGGATTTTATCCAAGCCGGGGCGATCGCTGTGGGCTTGAGCGGTCAATTATTCCCATCATCACTGGTAAAATCTGGCAATTGGCAGGCGATCGCCTGCCACGCCCATCAACTCATGGAGCGATTGAATAATCGTACCCTATAATACCTTAATGTTAGCATTCTAGCACAGAAAAAATCACAAGTCAAATGCCAACTATATAATAGTTGTTCTAGTTGTTCAATTACCCGTCCGTTGCTGTATTATTGGTGTGCAATGTCTGAGTTAATTTTGTTTTGGCATCGTCGTGATTTACGTATTTCCGATAATACAGGACTAGCTGCGGCTAGGGAGCGGAGCGCCAAAATAGTAGGGGTATTTTGCCTTGACCCCCAGATTCTGGAACGAGACGATATTGCCCCCGCCAGAGTAACATACATGATTGGCTGTTTACAAGCACTGCAACAAAGATATACTCAAGTAGGTAGCCAATTATTAATAATTCATAACAACCCCATCCGGGCCATACCAGCCTTAGCAGTGGCCTTAAAAGCCAAAGCCGTATTTTGGAACTCAGACGTAGAGCCTTATTCCCAAACCAGGGATCGGGAGGTGATGTCTGCGCTCAAACAACAAGGTATTGAATGTCAGCAAACTTGGGACCAATTGCTGCACCCACCGGAAGAGATTCGTACAGGTGCGAAAACTCCTTACACTGTTTATACTCCTTTTTGGAGAAATTGGAGCAGCAGACCCAAGGCGCAGCCAGTAGCAACCCTAGAAAATGCCCTAGGATTAACAGAGACTGAGGCAGAAACTGCCAAACAAGTAGGGGTAATTGAATTACCCTCAGCCCAAGACATAGGATATATTTGGGAGCAAGAATTAATTATTCAACCGGGAGAAGCCCCAGCACAGGCACAGTTAGAGGAATTTACTAATCATCATATCACAAAATACCAAGAACAGCGTAACTTGCCTGGAATTGATGGCACATCTAGACTGAGTGCGGCTTTGAAACTTGGAGCTATTGGCATTCGTACAGTGTGGCAAGCCACCTTAGAGGCTGCAGAACATAGCCACAGCGAAGAAGCAGAAAATAGTATCCGCACATGGCAACAGGAATTAGCCTGGCGGGAGTTTTATCAACACGCCATGTATAACTTCCCCGAATTAGCTTCAGGTGCTTACCGCGACACCTTCAAAAACTTTCCCTGGCGGAATAACCAAGAACATTTTCAGGCTTGGTGTGAAGGTAAAACCGGCTATCCTATTGTAGATGCAGCCATGCGGCAATTAAATCAAACTGGCTGGATGCATAACCGGTGTCGGATGATTGTCGCCAGTTTTTTAACCAAAGATTTAATTATCAATCCCCAATGGGGAGAAAAATACTTTATGCAGAAACTCATCGACGGTGATTTATCTGCAAATAATGGCGGATGGCAATGGAGCGCCTCTAGTGGTATGGATCCCAAGCCCTTAAGAATTTTTAACCCAGCCAGTCAAGCCCAAAAATTTGATGGGGAAGGAGAATATATTCGCCAATGGGTATCAGAACTCCGGTCGGTAGACTCAGAATATTTAGTCACAGGCAAAATTCCACCTTTAGAATTACAAGCCTGTGGTTATCCCGCCCCAATTGTAGATCATAAAGTACAACAAGCTGTATTTAAGCAGATGTATCAACAGCAAAAGGCTTGATTGACAATCCCCACGCCTAACATCGGGGGTTGTGGTAAGAGCTTATACATCAACCCCCAAAAATCATTAATTCTATGAAGAAATGATGAAATTTTGAGCATATAGAGATTTAGGCTACCAATACGCTACACTAAGAAAGTACAACAATTGTACAAATAAATACAAAATAATATGAATGATCAAGTCTACGAGGTATTTGAAGCTATCGAATTTAAAGCCAAACTACTGGCTCAATGCTGGAATAATTTTCACATAGAAATCTGCCAGCACTTACCAGAGACATATCTACCGGAAATAGAAAAACTGTCACATAACCTGGAAACAGCCTTAAATCAACTGGTGAATGAACTGCGTTATCCCACTCTTACCCTAGCTACCACAGGAACCACCAGCAGCGGTAAAAGCACCTTAGTTAATTTACTCTGCGGAGCGGAAATTGTACCAGTAGCGGTGAGTGAAATGAGTGCTGGTACTGTGACTATTGAATACAATCCACAAAAGTCTTTAGTCATCTATGAAACCCCAGGCGCATTGTGGGAGTGTGGAGAATGGAAGGGTATTACTGAAGAGAAAATTTATCAGCGTCTCTACCAGGCGATGATCACTTATATCGAAAACCGAGAAACACAACCCAACTTAGCTTGTCCACAATCTAAAATTTTTTACCCCATTAGACTTTTAAACGACTCCCAATGGGAACTACCACAAGGTACCACCGTGAGAATTCTGGATTTACCCGGTTTAGCTTACGTGGGTGATGAGGGTAACGCTAATGTGATTAAACAGTGTCGCGAGGCTCTGTGTATAGTCACCTATAACAGCGCAGAGACAGATTCCCAAAAAGTACATAGTTTACTACAAGAAGTAGTACAGCAGGTCAAAGATTTAGGCGGTTCTCCCGCGAGAATGCTATTTACTTTGAATCGAATCGATGTTTTCCGCACCGATAAAAACTGGCCAGAAACAGAAAATCGCTTTTGTGAAAGCACCATAGCTAATATTAAAAGGGAGTTAACCCAGCAGCTAAGGGAATACTCAGAGGAAATCGAAAATTTAGAAGTAGTCAAATTAAGTACATGGCCCGCCTTGTTATCCCTGCAAATGCAAAGTTTTGATACTATTTACAGCGGTGAAGCGTGTAAAAAGGCGGATAACTATTTTAGTGTATTAATTGAAGATATATTAGAAGATTTGCCCCGGAACACTCAAAAATGGTCTGTTCACGACAAAAACAGAGTGGCGCAAGCATTATGGCAAAAATCCTATGGACAGGAATTTCACGATAACTTAAGAAAACATATTAATCAACATTTCCCTCAGTTAGTCATCCCTCAAATCATAGAACGGTTTAATATAGCTGCTGGAAATGCTGTGAGAGAGTGGTCTTTACAAACAACAACCGCTATTGTTAATAGTTCTGAGGAACAATATCAACAAGAGTGCGAAAAGATATCACAAACCAGGTCAGCGCTACAGTCATTACTTGAAGAAAGTGATGCACAGCTTAAAAAACCCTGCGAAGACCTAGAAATAAAAGTTAAACAGGTTTCAGCAGGGGAATCAACAGAAGACCTAGTTAATCACATCAAAAAGGTAATTGGGGAACTGCAAGCACAGGCACCTTATAATCAATTAGGAGAGAAATTATTCCCCATATACGGATGCTTCCCGGAATTGAACAAGGGAATTAACCAAGTATTAGAAGCAGTTGCAAAGTCTTTAGAAACCGGAAAGGTAGATTTAGACACTCCCAACTTGAAACGAGCCAATGTATTAAGCGTGAATTTACTCTCAAAAAATTTACAGCGTTTAATTAACTTGGGTTATACAGGTTCCCTAGCTAAAGAAGGCAAAAATATGGAAGCGAGGACAGAAGCACAGAAAAAAGGACTCCAACAGATCAATGAGGGACTAAATGAACTAGCTATACATTTAAACGTTATTTTGCAAGATGTATTAAAGCAAGTTTCCCAACAGGTGGTAGAGAGAATTTACAATTCAGTTTCTGAATTATTCCGTTGTCATTTGGCTTATATTGAAGAAAATGCCAATAATCAAGCCCCCCATATAGCCATCAAATTCCCAGAAGGACAACTGATTAAAGTTGACGCTAACCAATTGACATTTAATTTCTGCTTTCAAGCTGGTTTTCCTATTCATCAAGGAACTTGGGAAGAAGAAATCAAGGTAGAAAAAAAAGAAAGACTCTGGTATACTCTATGGATATGGGAAAAAACTTTTTATGAAACTGAATATCAAACCCGTTCTAGTGATAATGCGGCAATACCTAGTGTAGAAGATTTGCTGACCAGTTGGATTATTCAGTCGAAACAGCAAGAAGCAGAAATAGTCAATAAAATCGCCACTTGGTTAATCACACAAATTAATTGTTTAAAAAAAACCGTATCTCAAATTCAGAATGATATTATTGACCGTTATCAAGCCAGACTGGATAAAGCACACCAAGAAACTACTCTAGATTATGAAAAACAAAGAAATATCTGGGTACCTATGCAGGAAAAAGCTCAAAACCTCTCTGAAGATTTTGATAGCTTAGGACAAAGTTGGAATGTGAAAAGTTGATTTTGCATATAAATTCAAATACAATCATATGCACCCATCAAAATTAAAAGAACTATATCAACAATATCAACAAGTGTATGCTCAGGAGTATGATCATATCAAGGGTCAGAAAGTGGGAGTTTTATATGCGGTAATTTACCGTATCCTTGATTCAGATAAAACACAAGCTGATCAAATTTGTCAAGATTTGGGAATTGAAGGTAACTCTAAGTTGAAAGATGATTTATATATGTTAGGTAATTTGATAAAAAACAACTTATTAAATAGTAGCAAAAATACTTCGCAGAGTCCAAGCGGAGAGCAAATGATTAATGAAGACTTGTACTTCATTATTATTATTATTGCCTTGGGAATTTTATTAGTTTATTTATTTCTAAAAAATAGAGAAAACACACAGTTACCATTAAAATCTCCGATTGCTCCAACCCCTGCTACTCCCCCAAAAAAGAGTGAATCTGCATCTTTATGTCTGGTTGTACCAGCATCAGTAGCGAGAAAATTTACCAACAATAACCCTATTAATCAAGCTGACATCAAGGACTTGATAGGTAATGCTTCCTATTTTCTGTGTACTAATGATCAAAAAGCTGATAGCGTCCAGGAGAACCTAGATTTAACCGACGAGAAGATCACAGATATAAGTGAACAAAGAGAAGTTTACATCAGAATTAACATTGCTGATGGACAAGACATGATCGGGAAGCAAATCTCATACACTTTAAAAAGTAATCTACCTGCTCATGGTCAAGGGGTGATCCGCAAAATAGCTTGTATTAAATATTTATCTGTGTTGGGTTTAGAAGAATTTAACAGGATTTAAAGGATTTGCCAAAATGGATTGGAAAACAGCATCTTCCTACTATGAAACTCGTCTGAGCGATGCTTTAAATATTCAAAGACACGCTTTGAGTTTAGCTAATTTACCCCAAGCACAAGTTCCTACTAAATTAATAGAAACTCTGATCCAAGAAGCAGAACCCACCCGTCGTCAGTTGGAAAGACTGCAAAAACGGGAGTTCCGGATTGCGGTTGTGGGGTTAGAAAAAGCCGGAAAAAGTACCTTTGTCAATGCTTGGTTAGAATGTGACTTACTCCCAGCAAAGGGAGGAAGATGTACATTTACCACTACACAAATTTACTCCGTTGCAAATGAGTCTGAACAACGACTAGAGGTACAAGCTAAAACCGAAGCTGAATTTACCAACTTACTCACGGAACTAGAAAAAGCCAACGCAAAGGAAGACCTGAATACTATCCACGCTAATCAAGTAACTTTACAGCAAGTGAGGAGGGAAGGCGATCGCACTTTTCCATTTACCAGACTAGAAGATATTAAAGAACTGTTAAAAAAGTATGTAGCTGATGAAAGATACGCTCATGCTGTGTTAGAAGCTAGACTTTATACTAACAAACTTGCACAAGCTGAAGGAATTGTTTTTTATGATGTTCCCGGTTTAGATTCAGGTTTAGCAAAACACGTTGATGAAGCACAGGAAATGTTATCAGACTGTGACGCTGTGATTTTGGTACAGCGCTTTACTAGTCTGAGAGAGAAGGAATTAGAAATCATCAAATTTACGGAACTAGGGGATAAAAACGTCACCGTTGCTGATAAACTGTTTGTATTTCTCAGTCGCATTGATTCTATAGCTAGTCCTGAAGCACTAGAAACCCATATCCAAGAAGCATTTCAAGACTGGTCAAAACGGGCGAACTTACCTAGTCAACGTCTTGTTTCTGGTTCTGCTGGTGCATATTTGATTTTAAATAATATAGCAGGATCACAGACTAAATTAGAAATTGGCGACGCTGGTATGATTGCAGCTCATTTACAGCGATTAACTGGGATTACCGATGCAGAAATTCTCAAAACCAATGCTACTGGTATCCCAGCTATTAAAGAGAAAATCTTTAATTATATTAATCATGAGCGTGTGAATATTTTAAAGAAACGGTGTGAAGCTTCTCTGAATAAAATCATTAGCACCTCTGAACAAATTTATCATCTAGTCGGTCAGAAGCACCCGGAAAATACTGAGGAGGCAAAATTATTTGCAGAAAATAATCGACGAGTTTTATTTGCAGAATGGTGGAATCAAAAATGGTTAAGCATTAAAGCTGATTTACAACAATATTATGAAGATTATGTATCTAGAAACACATTAGAGAATTTAACTACTGACTCCTTACCCAAAATAGAAAAATTCCGCCAAAGATATCTGCAAGTTGTCAACAGCGAAATGCAGAAACTGCGGGAGGAAACATTGCGAAAGAAAGATACTATTTTTTTGGCTAATTCCAATCCAGAATTTGACCGCATGAAAGCTAATTTTGCTTGGCGTGATGATTTATATATTGATATTACCAGGGTGTTATCAACAATTGCCCATGAACTTGCTCTAGAATTAAAGAATGAAGCATTAAAGTTAGTGGAATACATGACCACTTTATTATGGGGAAGTGATCAAGTTAAAGCTAGATTAATTGAAAATTCCGAAGCTTATTTTTTATCTAAGTTAGAAAATAGTTTAAGTGTGTTATTTTTACGCTTTGCGCGTCCAGTAGCAGAGGTGTTAATTCGCGGTCCAGTTAACAGTGATACCCGCAATAAAATTGTGAAAAGTTTGGGAGTAGATATTGAAATTGTTGATAACTATTATACTGGATTGGAACCTGGTTATAGTATTTTGAAAAGATATGTAAAGTATGGTGCTGATTTGCTGTTTAACCCGGAAACTCGCCAAAAGGTGTTAGGGGTGACAGAGGTAACACTATCAAAATCTGGGATGACGGAACCTATTGTACCACAAGAAGCCGTAAGTTTTGAAGTGGAAAGTGATATTAATGCCTTTGAAGAATACTTATGTGCGGCAATTTTTGATGCAGCCAGTTTTGAGTCCTATTGTGTTCAAGAACTCAAGGGATTAGTTGATAGTTTCAGAGATAAACAAGGTACTTGGACAGGGGTGGCTATTAATGAATGGTTACAAGGAAACCCATTACTTTTAGCCGAAATTCCCCAGAGTTTGCAAGGAACAACATCTGATTTAGAAGTGAGTGAAAGATTAAGACAGTTATCTATTGCCTTAAAAAGGAGCAGTTGGGAAGAAGTGCTAAAAGCAAGTTAGCAGTTTTTTTGGTAAAATGTTATACTATTCATTGAATCATGACTGTAAACAATTATATCACAACTCCAGATGAATTCAAAGTTAAATATACAGGAAATGGCGATCGCGATCGCCGCGCAGAAAAACAACCCCACCATTTTAACCCCAGACTTTCTCAAATACAGTGGTATTGTACCCAGTGAGTGGGAATTAGCCAAAGCGCCAATATTGACCAACAGTGCAGCCCAGGTTACCTTTCAAAATGGGATTACAGTCATAGCAGACTTAAATCGGATTATTTTCGCACAACCTTTGTCCGTACAAGGACAACCGCAAGTAGTACAAATTCCAGCCATTGCTCATAAATATATTCAGACCCTACCACAAGTAAACTACAAAGGCATAAGTATCACCTTTCGGGGTCATGCGCCATTTGATAACCAAGAAAATGGAACGCGGGAATATATATACAGAACCCTGTTAAATTCCGGACCATGGCTAGAATACGGTACAACGCCAGTACAAGCGTCTCTGAAGTTTATGTACAATCAACCAGGGGTACAAATGAATCTAGACATTAACGAAGCACTCCTGCAATTAGCAGAGCAAACCTCACAAAAGGTTGTATTATTTACCGCTAATTGCTTACACCCCATCAACCCAGAAGACGAAAAACAGGGTTTAACAGCTTTAGCTAAAATCATCGATAACTGGGAAACAGACCTGAAGATGTATCAGGAAGTTGTGAATAACAAGTTCTTACAACCGCTGGATAATGTAATTCAGTTTCATCTCTAACTAAACTCGCCTAATTCCCCAAGGCTTTATAGCCTGGGGATGCAATGGTGAGCATTTAAACGCAACATCCTTGAAATATTTTTTAGTGACTACATTAATATTTGAGATTCCAGGAATATTTAGCATAGGTACTCAAAAAGTTTTATATTGCGAATAGCTACTTATTTACAAGAAAAATATTGTAGTCACTAATACAATTTGTCAGGTGCAGCATTCATGAAGTTTATGAGAAGATCAGCGTTAATTTTAGCGATCGCTCCCCTAATATTTGCTATTACCGCTTGTAACAACCCAGAAGGAACAACAAACACAGCCAACAATCCCGGAACACAAACAACTCGTAATCGTTGGGATAGCATCAAAAGTCGTGGTCAGCTAATTTGTGGTGTCAGTGGACAAATCCCAGGGTTTAGCTTTGTGGAAACTGACGGTAAGTATAGTGGTATCGACGTGGATATCTGCCGAGCGATCGCATCTGCTTTATTTGACAACCCAGATGCAGTAGAATTTCGCAATCTGAGCGCCCAAGAGCGATTTACCGCAGTCCAGACAGGGGAAGTAGACGTTCTCAGCCGTAACACCACCTGGACTCTCAGCCGCGCTACTTCCATCGGTCTAGAATTTGCCCCCGTTGTCTTTTACGATGGTCAAGCCATCATGGTGCGCAAAAATAGTGGAATTAATTCCTTGACAGATATGAAAGACAAAACCATCTGTGTTCAAAATGGAACCACTACGGAGCAAAATTTAGCAGACCAAATGCGGAAACGAAACATCACCTACAAGCCCATCGTCTTTGAAGATATTAATGTGACTTTTGCCACTTATGCTGAAAAGCGTTGTGATGGGATTACAGCTGATCGTTCTGCCTTAGTCTCTCGGCGAACCACTCTACCCAATCCAGAAGATAACGTCCTTCTGGATGAAATAATTTCCTCAGAACCCCTAGCACCAGCGGTTGCTAAAGGTGACTCTGTATTAGCTAGTGCAGTGACCTGGGTAGTTTATTCCCTGATTAAAGCCGAAGAGTTGGGGATTAATTCCCAAAATGTGGAACAATTGGCTACTAGTAACGACCCAGATATTAAACGCTTTTTAGGCACAGAAGGCAACCTGGGAGAAGGACTAGGTTTAACAAACGACTTCGCCGCCAGGATAGTCAAACAGGTCGGGAACTATGCCGAAATTTACGATCGCAATCTAGGTCCAAATACTAACCTGAATCTCCCTCGCAGTCAAAATCAACTATGGACAAAGGGCGGATTACTCTATTCGCCGCCGTTTCGGTAAAGGGGAAAATCACTCATGGCTAATCCCAAACCACCTATATGGCGAGATTATCGGTTTTGGAATATTGTAGCACAACTGATGGCTGTATTGTTAGCAGCAGTTATGGTGATGATTCTGTGGGGTAATCTCCACCGCAATTTGCAGCAATTAGGCATTCAGTTAGGATTTGATTTTCTCCAGCAGCAAGCCTCTTTTGGGATTGGTGAAAGCCTACTGAATTACCAACCAACTGATACCTACACTTACGCTTTGTGGGTAGGATTAGTGAACTCATTGCGGGTGGCGATTTTAGGTATTTTCTTCACGACCATTGTAGGGATTAGTGCCGGGATAGCGAGTTTTTCTGATAACTGGCTATTGCGAAAGATTACGAGTATTTACGTAGAGATTTTTCGCAATACACCTTTACTGCTGCAATTATTATTTTGGTACTTTGCTGTATTTTTAGGTTTTCCCACAAGAGAGGAGAAAATTTCCCTCTGGGGATTTTTGGGACTCAGCCAAGATGGACTAGAACTGCCTTGGTTTACTTTATCTCCAGAGTTTTCAGCTTTATTGCTGGGTTTGGTGTTTTTCACTGGTGCGTTTATTGCCGAAATCGTTCGCGGGGGTATTCAATCAGTACCAAAAGGGCAATGGGAAGCAGCGCGATCGCTAGGACTTCCACCATTATTAATTATGCGTCTGGTCATATTTCCCCAAGCCTTGCGGGTAATTCTTCCGCCACTGACCAGTCAGTATTTAAACTTAACTAAAAATTCCAGTTTAGCGATCGCCATCGGCTACCCCGATCTTTATTTTGTGGCCTCTACCACCTTTAACCAAACCGGGAGAGCCGTAGAAGTAATGTTGCTACTGATATTGACATATCTCACCCTAAGTTTAACTATTTCCCTAACAATGAACTTATTCAACCGCCAAGTGCAGATCAAATAAGTAGGGTGCAGGGAGTAGGAAGCAATGACCAATGACCAATGACCACTATAGCAGTAACCACAAGTGTTAGGACATTTCCCCATTCCCTGTTCCCTGTTCCCTGTTCCCTTAAAACCACAATTATGATGTCCTAACGTGTATGCGTAGTGCTATAACTAATGACTAAACTCACTTGGTTACGTAAAAACCTCTTTAGTAGCTGGTATAACAGCTTATTAACTGTTATCTGCTTATTACTGTTGTTTTGGACGGTATGGGGATTACTGAATTGGGCAATTACTCAAGCACAATGGGCAGTGATTTGGGTGAATTTACGTTTATTTTTAGTCGGTAGATTTCCTCAAGCCTTATACTGGCGAGTTTGGATTGTCCTGGCGATCGCTTCCACCTTCAGTGCCATCACTGTGGGTGTATTCTTTAGTAAACAACAGTTGACAAAGCGCCAAGCTGCATATGCCTTGATTGCGGGATTCTTGTGCCTGATTTTCCCCTGGGATTTGACATCCCGCCTGTGGTTGCTGTTGATTGCAGTTTTGCTCGTTACAGGTTTTTGGTTAGGAGGTAAATTTCATCAACTAATAGCACCTTGGCTTTCTCTAATATGGTTGTTGTCCTTCCCCGTAATTCTGTGGCTAATTGGCGGTGGATTTGGCTTACAACCGGTATCTACCAACCTTTGGAACGGTTTATTACTAACATTACTCATGGCAGTGGTTAGTATAATACTTTCCTTTCCCATTGGTGTTTTACTAGCATTAGGACGCACCAGTTATTTGCCTGTAGTGCGTTGGTTTTGCATCTGCTACATTGAAATTGTGAGAGGACTACCGCTAATTGGAATTTTGTTCTTAGCCCAAGTCATGTTGCCATTATTTCTGCCCACAGATTTGCGTTTAGATCGGTTATTGCGAGGAGTTGCGGGACTAGTATTATTTAGTGCTGCTTACATGGCAGAAAACGTGCGTGGCGGACTGCAAGCGATCCCAATTGGACAAATCGAAGCAGCAAAAGCATTAGGACTGAATACACCTTTAGTAGTAATTTTAATTATTCTCCCCCAAGCTTTACGGGCGGTGATTCCAGCAATAGTTGGTCAGTTTATTGGCTTATTTAAAGACACTTCCCTATTATCTCTGGTGGGATTGGTAGAACTCACGGGTATTTCCCGTTCTATTTTGGCGCAGCCCCAATTTCTGGGACGCTATGCAGAAGTTTATTTATTTATTGGATTAATTTACTGGATATTTTGTTACTTGATGTCCTTAGCCTCTAGACGATTAGAAAGACAATTAAATATTAGTCAATAGAGCAATATTACTAATGATTCCCAATTTAGAGCCTATGTCAGAGTTACAACCAATAATTGTTGCTGAAGATGTTCACAAATGGTACGGTAAATTTCATGCTCTCCAGGGCGTGAGTTTAGATGTCAATCGTGGAGAAGTGGTAGTTTTGATGGGGCCTTCTGGTTCTGGTAAGTCAACCTTTATCCGCACATTTAACGCTTTAGAAACATACCAACAGGGAAAAATTATCATTGACGGTATTACCCTTAGCCATGACTTGCAAAATATTGAAATGATTCGCCGAGAAGTCGGGATGGTCTTTCAGCAGTTTAATTTATTTCCCCATTTAACAGTACTGCAAAATATTTCTTTAGCTCCCATTTGGGTGCGGCGGTTGACAAGGCCAAAAGCTGAAGAATTAGCCATGCAACTCCTAGAAAGAGTTGGTATTTTAGCACAAGCGCAGAAATATCCCGGACAATTATCTGGTGGACAGCAACAACGGGTGGCGATCGCCCGTGCTTTAGCGATGAAACCTAAAATTATGCTGTTTGATGAACCCACTTCTGCATTAGATCCAGAGATGGTCAGAGAAGTATTAGATGTAATGCGGAGCCTGGCTAGGGATGGGATGACGATGGTAGTAGTTACCCACGAAGTCGGATTTGCTCGTGAAGTTGCTGACCGAGTAATTCTCATGGATAGTGGTTCCCTGATTGAGTCAGCTACACCTGATGATTTTTTCACCAACCCCAAGGAAGCCCGGACGCGAAAGTTTTTAGCGCAAATTCTCTAGAATCTCTAGGGTTAGGGGGGGGTTGGGTAACTCCTGGTCTGGGATTTCCGGGTCATGGAGAATAATCCGCGCGTCCAGGGCGATTAACTTCTCAGAAGAAGCTAATAAAGGGTTAATGTCAATTTCTTTGATTCTGGGTTGTTCCACAACCAGACGACTAAATACTACCATGAGTTTTTCTAGAGCCGCTATGTCAATACTTTTGCGCCCCCGCACCCCTGTAAGTGCTTGATAGATTTGTGTTTGTTCTATCATCCGCCGCGCCAAGGTAGTATTTAAAGGAGGAAGGGCGATCGCGTAATCTTTAAACACCTCAGCTAACTGACCCCCAGTACCAAACAGTAAAACCGGTCCAAACTGAGCATCTACAGTGCTACCAACAATTAACTCATAACCGGTGGTTTTTACCATCGGTTGCACAGTCACCCCTAAAAAGTCTTTCTCTTCTACTTGCTGACGAATTAAATTATAAGCCTGAGTTACAGCTGTGGAGTCCATTAGGTTTAACTGCACACCTCCCACATCAGTTTTATGGGTAATAGTGTGGGAAAATAACTTTAACACCACGGGATAACCAATAGTTTCGGCGCATTTAACCGCTGCTGCTGGACTATAAGCCACCTCTGTGGGCACTATATTAATACCATAGGCTGCTAAAATCTGCTTTGACTCTAACTCTGTTAAAATCTGGCGTTGGGCTGTTGTAGCCGCTGCAATAGTTGCTTCTACAGTTTTATGGTCTGGCGTTCCAGTGGAAGAATCCGATATTAGGGGGGTTTCATAGATACCACGTAAATTGTAACTCGATTGCCACATATAACAAAACATCCGAGCGGCAGTATCAGGATAGGGGTAAGTGGGAATATGGTGTTTATTTAAAATCATTTGTCCCTCTGCTACCTCTTCTCCTCCCATCCAACTGGCCAGGATGGGAATTGGTTTAGTTTTTACGGTTCGACTCCGCTCACCGACCACAGATGCTTGCTGGATATCCTGGACACAATCCGCCAACATCTGGGCTGTTTGAGTCGGGTCTGTCATTGCTTGGGGGGTGAGGATGACTAATAACCCGTCGCTCTGTGGGGTATTTAAAGCCACTTGTAAGGCTTGGGAGTACCGCTGTGGGTCTGCATCCCCCAGGATATCGATGGGATTACTCACAGAACTATGGGGCGGTAGTATTTTTTGTAACTCTGCTTGAGTTTCCCTGGGTATGGGTGCAATCTCTCCCCCCGCTGCAATTAAAGCATCTGTAGCTAATACCCCCGGACCCCCTGCATTGGTTAAAATTGTCAGCCGTGGTCCAGAAGGGCGGGGTTGTTTTGCTAAGAGTTCCGCCATATTAAATAGGTCAGAAATACTATTGACACGCAAGACCCCACAACGGCGAAAAGCTGCATCTAGCACTTCATCACTCCCCGCTAGAGCACCGGTGTGGGAAGCAGCGGCTTGGGCTGCGGCCGCTGTTCGTCCGGCTTTGATGACAATAATGGGCTTAGTCAGAGCCACTTTCCGAGCCGCACAGAGGAAGGAAGCAGCATCCCCAATGGACTCCATATAAATAATAATACTTTTAGTCTCCGGGTCATCTCCGAGATAATCTATTAAATCTCCCCAACCTATATCCAGCATAGAACCTAGGGAGACGAAGGCGCTAAAGCCGACATTTTCCCGGAAACTCCAATCTAAAATGGCAGTACACAGAGCGCCGCTTTGACTAATAAAGCCCACATTTCCCCCACGGGCGATTTTACTAGCAAAGGTAGCATTTAAACCAGTCAGGGGAGCCATGACACCTAGACAGTTAGGGCCAATAATGGGGATTTTACCTTGTGCTTCGGCCTGAATCTGCTGTTCTAAAATGACTCCCTGGGTGCCAATTTCCTTAAAACCGGCGCTGAGGATAATCGCACCTTTAACCCCCGCTGCTACACATTGCTTGATGATACCGGGAACTGTGGGGGCCGGGGTAGCAATTACTGCTAGGTCTATGGGTTCAGGTACATCAAGGACAGTAGGGTAAGCTTTAATCCCCAAAATACTATGATGTTTGGGGTTAACTGGGAAAACCGTACCCCCAAAGGGGTTACTAATCAAGTTCCACAGTAGGGTACGTCCTACACTCTGTTTTTTCTCACTCGCGCCAATTACTGCTACTGTCTTGGGTTTAAAAATAGCATCTAGGGGGTTTTGCTTTTGAGTTCCCAGGATGTCGTGAGCGTCAATTCTCGGTAGTGAATTTTGCATAGGTAAATTTGAGAAGGGTAGAAATTTTTTCTAATGCGATCGCACATCCAGCTTGAGCGACAGCTGAGAATTTATGGCCGAAATCAACATTAACTGCAGGAATTTTTACCCACCAAGACCGGGGGGAACAACCATAAACCGCCTGGGTAAAAGTCAGAAGAGCGGGAGGGTTACCGGTGTGTGTGGTGATGATGTGGTCGGAGTTGGGTGTAATTAATTCTAGTTCCACTTGAGTGCTGTGGGTGGTCAAACAAGCATCAATAAAAATTGCTAAATCGACATTAGCTAAAATATCGGCTAGTTCTGGGGTGAGTTGGTGAACCGCTAGAGTTTTTACTTGCTCTAACTCCATTGATTGTAAAGCCTGGGCTACCCATATCCCTACACCGTCATCACTGCGTAACTGGTTACCGTAACCAATAATAAGAATCTTTCTTGCTGTCATATAACTAAGAGTTTGTTTGATAGGTTTTTAACGGGTAATTTTTATCTTGGGGAGCAGGGAACAGACAAAAAAACAATATCTGTTGTTAAACGC
Source organism: Anabaenopsis tanganyikae CS-531 (assembly GCF_029891675.1). Taxonomy (NCBI): domain Bacteria; kingdom Bacillati; phylum Cyanobacteriota; class Cyanophyceae; order Nostocales; family Nodulariaceae; genus Anabaenopsis; species Anabaenopsis tanganyikae. Next base: position 709 of record NZ_JANQDF010000056.1, on the reverse strand, counting down.
AAAGGGGCGCAAAGGTACGCAAAGGTACGCAAAGGTTTATTTTTTATGGCTTTGTAACGCTTTCTTTGGTGGCGATCTGCTTACAGTAGCGCTTCGCTATCGCATTTAACATCGCCTCTTGTATCCCCCCACAGATACCTGATTTCTGGAGAAATTATACATAGCTATACTTAATTATGTCAGAAGTCGGGGATCTTGCAGCTACTGCCCGATGGCCATGAAAGAACAGCTTATTAAAATTCCTGAGTGGTAGGATAAAGTCCGGGCGGCGATCGCGTTATTCTCTTGTAAGGATATGTAAGCTGTATTACCATCTCTGGTGATGGCGATCGCCTCTGGTTCTATGTCCTGAGCTAGGGTGGTAGTAATACCGGGGCGACCAGCCGTAATACCACGGTTAATTAATTCTTCCTTGCGACCTTCCCATGGGCTGAAATAAAAAGCCCCGGAAGACTCGCGCCGTGCCTTGGCTTCCAAGTCTATTTGAGTTAGTAGAAAATAGACGGAATTTATGTTTACGACTAATTTAACGCGTTTAAAAGCTGAGTTACAGCCAACCGACCACGGTTCGACTCCGCTCACCGACCACGGTTCGACTCCGCTCACCGACCACGGTTCGACTCCGCTCACCGACCACGGTTCGACTCCGCTCACCGACCACGGTTCGACTCCGCTCACCTACCACGGTTCGACTCCGCTCACCGACCAC
>NZ_JANQDF010000055.1:0-18483 GCF_029891675.1 Anabaenopsis tanganyikae CS-531 | reverse complement strand
CAAGACATCCCTCTAGTTAATGTAGTTAATCCCAACTCTCCCATTGGAGAAACTACATCATCACCCAGTGTCAGCTTACCAGTAGTTTCCGCTGAAAAATCTTTCCCAAATCAATCCTCACAAGACATCCCTCTAGTTAATCAACTATCCCCGTCAAAATTTACGGACCCTTTAATCGATTTAGTGAAAAAAAATAATACTATTTCTCCGGTTATTGACAGCTTAAACTCTACTATTAATATTCAAAATTATACATCAAATTTAAACACGCCAATTCAGCCAAAATTAAGAAATACATTAGTAGTTTATTCGAGAGCTAAAAAGCCAAAATCAGCTGATAATGAACAAATTTTATTATTCGAGCAGTTACAGACAAAAAAACCTTCAGTTGTGGCTGAAAATGCAGAAGATAGTCACCAAACTACTAGTGTTAATGATAAACTTGATTTACCAATAGTAAAAGTTAATTCTGAGTCATATTTACCTGAATTAGAACCATTAATATGGTCTAATTATCCTATTGCTAAAGAAAAGGTAAATAACTTAAATAGTGAACAAATAGCTCACCAGAAAAATTTGATTTCAAAAGATAATCATAGCACATCATCCCATCAGTCACCAAATCATATCAGCAATATTATTCCGGTAAACGAAACAACAAATATATCCTATTCTTCTGTTAATTCACATCCTCCTCCAATTAACCAAAGTCAAAAAACATCACTAGAAGGAGTAAGTATACCACCTCAGATTAATGTTGATGATTTAGTAGAAAAAGTAGAACGTAGAATCATGCGCAGACTAGTTATAGAAAGTGAACGGAGAGGGAAAAGGAAATGGCGCTAGAAAAGTTAAAAATTAAAGCCGAAAAAAGTAGTGAGGGAGATTTCGCCGATGAAATCGAAGTTTTGTTTAATCCTAACCAAGTACAAATTAATAAAACTGGTTGGACAATTGGCGAAAAAGGTCTAATTCCTTCTAAGGATTTAGCAACATTAACCATAGAGTTATTCTTTGATACCACTCTCACAGGTTCTCCTCCGGAAAATGTCCAACAATACACCAAAAAAGTTTTTAATTTAACTCGTCCCAGAATTGGGACAAGCGAGAAAAGACCACCTCGATGTAAGCTAACTTGGGGAACTATTGGGGGAAAAGATAGCGTTTTATTACCCGATGGTGTTTTAGAAAGTGTGACGAAAACTCTAACCCAGTTTTTGGAAGATGGTACACCGGTGCGCGCTACTTTGAATTGTGTGTTTAGAGAGTGGACGGAACCAGAAAAACAACAGAAGGAAGAGAATTTAATTGATGACCCGGTTCGTATTGTTAAAAGAGGAGAAACCCTCAGCAGTATTGCTCATGAAGAATATGGAGATCCTAATTTATGGCGAATAATTGCAGCGGAAAACCAGCTAGATAATCCCCGTAAAATACCACCGGGGTTAGTTTTGACGATTCCACCTTTGCGAATTGAAAGTTACACTTAAAGGAGGGAAATATGTCTGATTATGGTGGTGCAAAAACTCTTTCTCCTAATATTAAAGTTTTAATTAAAGGACAGAAGCTTTCTGCTCAAGCGAGTGCTGATTTAATTTCAGCGAAAGTATATGAAGATATAGAAGCACCAAGTATGTTTACCTTGGAATTTGCTAGTTGGGATTTAGCTAAGGGTAAATTAACTTGGATTGATGATGATTTATTTGAAATTGGTAATGAAGTAGAAATTCAAATGGGTTATGAGAATCAATTAAGAACGGTAATTGTGGGAGAAATTACGGGATTAGAACCTGAGTTTCTCCAAAGTTCTGCGCCGATATTAGTAGTAAGGGGACATGATATGCGTCACCGTTTGTTACGAGGGACTAAAACAAAATCCTATGCGAAAATGAAAGATAGTGATATTGCTAGTCAAATCGCTAGAGCTAGGGGACTATCACCAAAAGTTAAGGATACTGATGTGAAACATGAGTATGTTTTGCAGCATAATCAAACTGATTGGGATTTTCTCCAAAGTCGTGCAGAACGCATTGGCTATGAAGTAGTTATTGATAAGAAAACATTATATTTTCAACCTCCACAAAACGATGGTCAAAAGGTTGTAACTTTAAAGTTTGAAGAAAATTTACGGGAATTTTTACCCCGGTTAAGTACGATGTCTCAGGTGGAAGAGGTGGAAGTAAAGGGATGGATACCGGAAGATAAAAAAGAAGTTATAGGTAAAGCTGCTGCAGGTAAAGAAGGAAGTAAAATGGGGGGTAAAACTACTGGACCAAAGGCGGTAGAAAGCTTTGGTAAATCTGTTTCTACTGTAGTTATTCAACCAGTAGCTAGCAAGGAAGAAGCTGATCAAATAGCTTTAGGACAGTTTAAAGATATGGCGATCGCCTATATAAACGCTGAAGGAACTTGTCCGGGAATTCCTACTTTGAGAATTGCCAAAGTTATCGAAGTAACTGGAGTGGGAAAGCGATTTAGTGGAATGTATTATGTGACATCAACCGAACATAATTACTCGGAATCCCAGGGTTATAGTACTTTATTTACTGCCAGGAGAACCGCATCATGATGGGAATAGATTTGTTATTACCAGATGACCCCAATGTTCGCTTTTATGGTGTCACTATTGGCGTGGTTACTAATATTAAAGACCCCGATGGAGTAGGGCGAATTAAGGTCAAGTTCCCCTGGTTATCAGATGAAGATGAAAGCGCTTGGGCTAGGGTTATGACTCCCATGGCGGGAGAAGATAGGGGATTTTACTTTTTACCTGAAGTTGATGATGAAGTTTTAGTGGCTTTTGAACATGGTGATATTGCCTTTCCTTATATTTTAGGCAGTTTATGGAATGGTAAGGATAAACCACCTTTAGAAAATGATGATGGGGAAAATAATATCCGCATGATTAAATCCCGCAGTGGTCATAAAATTGTTTTAGATGATACGGAAGATAAAGAGAAAATTATTATTGAGGATAAAAGTGGTAAAAACATAATTACCATTGATTGTGAGAAAAATTCCCTCAGTGTTCAAATAGAAGAAGACATCAATATTGAAGCTAAGGGAAAAATTACTATCAAAAGTACAGACAAAGATATTGCCATTGAATGTAAGAATCTGGAAATTAAGACTCAACAAGAATGTAAAATAGAAGCGGGTTCAAATTGCAGCATTGAAGCTAAATCTAAAGCGGAATTTGCAGCTAAGTCAGGCTTAGAAATTACCTGTGCTGCGGGAGTCAAGGTTAATAACGGGGCCTTGGAGGTGATGTAATGGATATTGATTTTTTAGGGGTAGGTTGGACCTATCCTGTACAGTTTGATGATCACAAAAAACTGGTAATGGCAAAGTACGAAGATTGTGTACGTCAGTCAATTTGGGCAATTTTGAGTACCGCCAGGGGTGAACGTGTCATGCGTCCTAATTTTGGCTGTCGAATTCATGATCGCGTTTTTGCACCCAATAGCGCCGGTACAGTCGGCGAAATCATTAGTGATGTACGTTCGGCTCTAGTGGAGTGGGAACCGCGCATAGATATTTTAAATATTGATTTGCTTTCCCATCCCTCTCAACCTAATGTGCTGCACATTTCCATTAATTATCAAGTTCGCACCACTAATAATGCCTTTAATTTAGTTTATCCTTTCTATTTACAGTAGCGAATTATGTCTATTCCTCCACCTAAAATTGACCAACGCAGCTATGAAGATTTGGTTGCACAAACCCAAGCTTTAGTTAATAAATATACAGGTAAAGATTTTAACAAATCAGATGCGGGTTCAGCACTAACGCGGATTTTCAGCCGCATGGCTACAGTAGTCAGCGATCGCCTCAATCGCGTTCCCGACCGCAACTTACTAGCATTTCTCAACTTAATTGGGACTCAACAAACCCCACCCCAACCCGCTAGAGTCCCCCTCACTTTTAGTTTAGCAGGCCGTAGTCCTGTAGATTCCCTTGTTCCCGCCCATACCCAAATCTCAGCACCGCCTGTAGAAAACGAGAAACAAGAGGTTATCTTTGAAACCGAACAAGATTTGTTAGTTACCGGGACGAAATTACAAGCAATGTTTGTCATAGAAGACCGGGATTATTACAGCGATCGCACTCAACACACCATTCCTGCTATCGCTCACCAAAATCAACCATTTTTAGCCTTTACTGGTCATCAACCAGTTGAGCATTATTTATATATCAATTGTGAAGAAATTTTTCAGATTCCCGAATTAACAACTGCTACTATCACCATACATACTGATAGCCCAAACAGTGCCATTAAACTGCAAGCATTACTCGATATATGGTTTTATTGGGATGCAAAACAATGGCAAACATTAAGCAATGTACAAACCCAAGCAGATGCAGCACAATTAATTATTACTTTAACACATTTACCCAAATTAATGCCTGTGGAAATCAACGGGCAGAAAGCAAAATGGTTAAAAGTCGCTTTGATACCACACAACCGGCAAAATTTACCCGAAATCACCCAAATTAATTTCAGTGTTAATATTAATCATACCCAAACCCCCAAACTCTGTTTATTTAACACCTCTTCCCTAGATTTAAGCAAAGAATTTTACCCCTTTGGGACTACACCCCTGCGTAACGATACTTTTTCTATTCCTCTCGATAATGAATATATTAAACCCGGAGTCGCTATCATCATTGATGCTAAATTGAGTCATCAACCGACTTATACCCAAGACTTGGAAATTATTTGGGAAATAGGTAACCGGCAAGAATGGCAAATTATTGAAACAACAACTAATGAAAATCAATTTAGATGGGATAATAACTCATCACCCATTAAGTTTATAGAAAATAGTACATCAACTACCTTTCAATTTCCCCAAAATTTACCAGAATTAGCTGAGAATCAGGAAGAAAATTATTATTGGATTCGTGCCAGAATTACTAACGGTATTTATGGCAGAAAAGGCAGAGAAAGAAAATATGTTGTCTATAATGATGTTACCCTAGTTGCTCAAAATATCAGCTCTGGACAATCAGAAATATACGTTGATAGTGTCGATGAATTAGACATTGACAATATTATCCGCCTGCAAACTTCTGGGGGTGAAATTCTCCAAGAAGAAATTAAAATTATTGGCAAAGTAGAAGCACAAAGAAAGCTAATTTTAGAGAACACCACCCGGAATGCTTACACAGCTGGTAGTCGGGTTTTAAGTAAATTTACCATGGCGGAAAATACTCCTGATACCTTTGATCCCCCTGTAGTGGAATCGGTAAGCATTACTTATACAGTTGCTTTAGAAAAACCTGCCTTTTATTATGCCTACAATGATTTTATCTATTGTGAAGGCACTCCTGTATTAGTGAGATTATCTCAAGCTGCTCAACCAGGGGAAACTATCATACATCTGGATGATGTCAGCCCCTTTAAAATCGGTGAGTTCCTTAAATTTGATGATAATCACCCAGAAAAACAGCAAATTGAACTCATTGATGGCGATCGCAACTTAGTTATTTTCACCAAACCCCTCAATTATCATCATCAACGTGCGGGTAGAGTCATCCGTTGTTTTCATCCCTTAACACCCCGACTTAACCGTGACTCTGCTTTGTATTTGGGATTTAATCAACCATTTCCCCATCGTCCCAACACACTTTACTTGCAAATCGAACCCCCAAGACAAGAAGAAGTTTTACCCAACGCCAACCGGGGGACAACTGACATTAATTTACACAGAATTGCTTGGGAGTATCCTAGCCCTAGGGGATGGGAACCCTTAATTGTCCAGGATGAAACCCAAGCCTTTGTCCAAAAAGGTTTAATTCAATTTATCGGACCTACAGACTTTATTCCCTTACCTTACTTTGGTAAACCACTGTATTGGTTACGCGCTCGGAAACAGCCAAATAATTGGGAAAATCTGCCCTTTAGCTTGATATATATCTTTAATTGGGCATTAGGATTTCAACGGTTAAGACTATACGGATTAATGCGCTACCTTTTTCAACAACTAGCCATTTCTGCCGATTTTACCGTACCTCCCCGGCTGCGTTCTGTCCGCACTAATACTGTTTGGGCAAGTCAAACTATTACCTTAGAAAATGAGATTTTAGGTTCTAGTAATAACGAACCCAAACAAGTATTTACTACCACCCATTCCCCCATTCTCCTGGGACAAAAATTAGAAATTCAAGAAGGGAGAATCCCACCTGATGACGAACGCCTTATTGCACAAGCATCAGGAAATATTGTACCTGTGATAGATGAAACCGGGCGGTTAGTAGAAGTGTGGATACCTTGGGAAGAAGTACCAGATTTTTATAGTTCTAGCCCTAAAGACCGTCATTATGTTCTTGACCGCCAAACCGGGAAAATTTACTTTGGTGATGGACAAGCGGGGATGATTCCCCCACGAGGACGTAACAATATTAGGTTAAGTAAATACTGTACTGGAGGCGGTATTCAAGGCAATCGCGCCCCCCAAACCATCGCTGAACTCAAAACCACTATTCCCTATATAGACAGTGTAATTAATTGGGAGGCTGCTACAGGAGGAAACGAGCAAGAATCTTTAGACAAACTCAAAGAGCGATCGCCTAAACGACTGCGCCACCGTAACCGCGCCGTCACCGCCCAGGATTTTGAAGACCTAGTTTATGAAGCATCTATAGATATAGCTAGGGTAAAAATTATCACCCCAGAAATGATGTTTCCTGATTATAATCCCTTGCTAGAAGAACTCTGGCTAGAACCTGATGGTACATCTAAGGCAGCTTTACAAGAAAATCACATCAAAGTTTTCAATCACGAAATTCGCGCTGGTCGGGTCTTAGTCATTATCGTTCCCTATGGTGAAGAACGCCAACCCACCCCCACACTAGCATTACTCAATCGCGTGCGGAATTATTTACAAGCCCGATTTGTCCCCACAATTACCCTACTAGTCTCAGGACCCAAATGGCAAGAAATCAGAGTAATTACGGAAATTGTCCCCGTGGCTGTAGAAAATGCTGATGCGGTCAAACTAGCTGTAATCGATCGCATACATAGTTTTTTACATCCCCTCACAGGGGGAGATCAGGGAAAGGGATGGAGTTTTGGCCGTAAACCTCATCATTCTGACCTTTATGCTGTCCTGGAAAAAGTACCAGGAGTTAAGTATGTCCGCGCCCTAGATATTCAACCTGTCGATGCAGTCATCGATATCCAGACCATGATTTACTCAGGTCAACATATCGTCACCTTAAAACTACCAGGAGACACTTAAACCATGACATTACCCTTACCCAACCTGGACGATCGCACCTATACCGACCTAGTACAAGAAGCCATTGGCCTCATTCCCAGTGAAGCCCCCGAATGGACAGATCACAACCCCTCAGATACAGGAATTATCCTGATTGAATTATTCGCCTGGTTAACAGAAATGGTGTTATATCGCACCAATCAAATTACCAATCGCAACCAATCCGCCTTTTTAACACTACTTCAAGGAGAACCTTACAAATTACAAGCAGCAAAATCAACCAGTCAACAGAATGCCATTTTACAAGCAGAAATTCAGAAAACACTAGTACAAATACGGCAACGTTACCGAGCCGTCACCGCCACAGACTTTGAGCAAATCATCTTATTTGACTGGTTGCAAACCAAAACAGCCGCATGCTGGGGAGAAGCTGCGATCATGGCGCGGGTAAATTGTTTACCAGAAAGAGACTTGGAAAATGCAGACATTAACCAGCTAGTAGAAGCACATATTACCTTAGTCGTCTTACCCAAAATCCAGACTCCAGACACAGAAATTATTAAAAAAACAATTAAAAAATTTCTTGATCAAAGAAGACTAATTAGCACCCGTCTGCACATAGTCGAACCCAACTATGTCAACATTAAAGTTGCGGTCACCTTATATTTACATGATAGTGCCTCATATCAGGCAGTGCAAACAGAAGCCAAACGCCGACTCACAGGTTTCTTTAATCCTTTCCCCAGTCCAGAATATTGGCAAAATCAAGGTTATCCCTTTGGCAGAGATATTTATGTTTCTGAACTTTATGAATTATTTGATCATTTACCAGGAGTTGATTATGTAGAACAAATTCACATCAGCGAATTTGAACCACATCGACAGCAAATCAACGCCCAAAATCAACTCACCGCCATTTCCTTACAAGAAAATGAATTAGTCACACTAGAGATTGGTGAAATTACCACAATGCAACGTTTAGGAGACAAATGGAAAAAGAACGACTAAGTAGTTATTTAGAATATCTACCAGCTTATCTGGAAACAGATCCCTTTTTAGGTAGATTTTTACTCGCCTTTGAAAATATTCTCAGTGGATTTAATGAGGAAGAAACAGATTTTACACCCCAAATTGTTGACAAAAATACAGCCTCCCCCTGGGGTTTAGAAACCCTGATTGATCAAATTCACACCTATTTTGACCCCCAACAAACCCCAGCGGAATTTTTACCCTGGTTAGCCGGATGGGTAGCTTTAAGTTTGCGGGATGATTGGGATGAGAAAACCAAACGCCAATTTATTAGTAAGATAGTTCCCCTGTACAAATTTCGGGGAACAGTTAGCGGCATGAAAAATATGCTGCAAATTTATTTAGAAAGTTTCGGTTTGACTTATCCCCAACGGACAATTTCTATATTTGAATTTGACAACAAACCCCATTATTTTCAAGTTCAACTGGCCTTACCCAGCAATCAAGTTATTGACCCAGAGAGATATTGGCGAGAATTCCGTATTTCTAAAGGAATTATTGACCAAGAAAAACCCGCCCATACTTATTATGCTTTAAGAATCTTAACACTCACCATGCAAATTACCCAAGCATGGGGAGGTTGTTACCCCTTTATTTTATTTGATGCACCCCCAGAACAAAAATTTCAAATTCAGGCCAGGATTCAACTCGATAATTACCCGCCAGAACATCCCCTAGAAAAAGAAATATTAATTCGTATTCAGGGAAAAAACTTACCCCTAGAACCCAATGGCAGCCAGATGGGGCCTGATGTCAGACAAACTGTATTTTATCAGCAATTTATTGGCAATCCTGATGGTTTTTTTATTGCCCTATCTAATTTAAGCAGTGAACAACTCACAGGTAAAATTACCGTTCAAGTTAACTTTCATCTCAACCGGCAACAATATTCCCACATTATCTTTGATTCCCTACCCTTTGACTTAGAACCTAACTTAAGAATTTATCGCCCCCTGAATCAATTAGAATTAATGCCGGGAAATACTCGCCTGGACTCCGAACCAGAACAAACCTTACATCTTTGTCCAGAACCCCCCTTAAACATTCATCAGCCCCAAATCACACCGATAGATGGTAATACTCGCCTGGGTGCGAGAGTCGGTGAAACCATGCGTTTAGTCCATGATGCCAGGCTAAGAATTTACAAACCCAGACCATTATGGCACAGCATGGAAGGTAATACTCGCTTAGGTAACCAAGTGGGTGCATCCTTGCAAATTCCCACAAACGCTGAACAGACCCAATTAAAAATTTACCGTCGCCATCAAGAAAACAAAATTGGTAATACATTGATCGGGACTAAAATCGGCGCAACCATGCGACTGGTTCCTAACTCCCAATGGTTAGAAAGAATTTACCGCTTTAAATTATTTGATTCTCCAGCCAAAAAGAAAATAGAAATAGAAACAATTGTCGAACTTACAGGAGTAGCAGAAACCGCAGGAGAAAAAATAGCCAGACTTTTAACATTAAGAATTCAATCTTGTACTTCCACCTTTAGACCCTTAATGCCTAACTTAGAATTTTCCGCCCAAGGAATACGGGGGACACACCAAGTTAGCTATCAGCGTTTTTTGGAGAATCCCAAAGGGTTTTATGTCGTCTTATCTAACGTTAATGACTGTCCAGTGTCAGGTAAAATCACCATCAAAATCAACTTTAATCTCAATCAACAACCGGTTTCTCAAGTCATTGTAGAACAAGAGTTTAATTTGAGTCCCAGGGTGAATGTACTGGAAATTTGTCGGTTAAACAATAACGGACGAGTACAAGGTAACACCATCATTGGTAGAGTTACCCCCCAAATGCTCAAGGATGCCACAATTAAAGAAGAAGCTTGGGTAGATTGATGAACATTAATTAATTTTTTTATCCCAATTATTATGTCAGACTATATTTTAACCACAGGCGACATCGCCATGTTTAACCCCCCATTTGGACAAGCAATTGTCACCGTAATTCCTGGTAATATAGTGGGGTCGAGTAAAAACATGATTAACAAAAAAATGGTGTGTGTTGATGGGGATGAAAAAAGCGTCATCGTTCCCGGTTGTCCCTATATGACCCCCTCACATCCCATTCCCGGCGTAGGAATCCTTTCCATAGACTCCCTCGCCCCCAATCAAAAAGCCCTGAGAACCAAATGTAACAGCAAACCCGTTTTACTCAAAGGAAGTACATTTAAAGCTAAATTTCAAGTTGTTGTTCCCGCACAGCAACCCACACCCGGCGGACCTGTTCCGGACCCCACACCCCAATATTCTGGGACTGGGAGTTTTATCACTACTAACTTTCGTGTCAAAGGAACATAAAAGTTAATATTCACATCCACACCAGTCATGAAAAAAGTAGAGGCTAATATTATGGGTACTTTGCGACAAAGCCAAACCAAAAAGACCAAACCCACAGCCCAACAACCAAGCCCATCTCACAATAACCGCGATATCCATCCAGCAGAAGAACTACAAGAGATGTTTGGTAACAGAGCCCTAGGTCGGCTGATTTCCTCCCCAAGTTCGCCGCATCAACCACCAGATAACTCATTAATTCAACGTCGCCCTTTATTTCGTGGTTTGTCCCATGAATTGACAAGTCATAGACAGGGTAATGTGGTACAGACAAAACTAAGAATTCATCAAGCCGGGGATAAATATGAACAAGAAGCTGATCAAGTGGCGGCACAAGTCGTTAAGCAGATAAATCAGCCTGTTTCCCAGCCATTACCTAACCCAGAAATTAAGGCTATTCCCAGCCAAAAATTAATGCGCAAGTCTGTACCTCATCCCACACAGACAATGGTACAGTCTGATGTAGAAGCATCTATCCAAAAAGCAAGAGGGAAAGGAGAATCCCTGCCTCAAAATTTACAGCAACCTTTAGAACAAGCATTTAATGCTGACTTTAGGCAAGTTCGTGTTCACAAAGACAGTCAAGCCCATCATTTTAGTCAATCTCTACAAGCTAAAGCATTTACCACAGGTAAAGATATCTTCTTTCGCCAGGGAGAATATCAACCTAGTAGTCAGCAGGGACAGGAATTAATTGCCCATGAATTAACCCACGTCGTACAGCAAAATAATGGATTAGTGCAAAGACAGGGTGTAATTCAGAAAAAAAATACGGAAGATAAAAGTAAGGTAATTTCAGAAAGAAACGGCACAACAAAGACCACAGAAAGAGAGGAAAAAATTACTAAAGGGATAGAAAAAGAAATTGAAAAAATTAATAAAGCCTCTCCAGAACAAATCGAAAAAGCTGTAAAAGTCATGCAGCAAATAGGTTTTTTTGGTGAATCTACTAAGAAAACTAAAATAGAATCAGATATACTCAATTATAGTTCCGAAACTTCTCTGAAAAAAAGTATAGGAATACAAAATGAAGCCGAATTTAAAGTAGTCATGGATATCGTCAATGGCTTCTCGGCGATCGCTCAAGTATCTAGCAGCATCGGACTAAGTGCTGAACTCTCTACAGAGCATCAAGCAATAATTGGTCAATTCAAGGGAGATTTTAAAGCCAAGCTCAGTACCTTTATGGGTATTAAGGGCGCAGCCAAAGGTGAGGCCAAACTGGGAGCTTTGATAGGTTTAGAACTATCTGGTGAAGCTGAAGCTAAAGCAGGGGTTGAAGGCAATATAGAAATAGAGTTAAGTGGTGAAATCGGTAATTTAAAAGTAGCTGCTGAGTTATCAGGTGAAGCTTTTGCAGGTGCTGAAGCAAAAGCTGATGGCAATTTGAGCATTTCCAAAAAAGGAATAAGTTCATCAGTTAAGCTGGAAGCCTTTGCTGGAGCTAGAGCTTCTGCTAAAGGTAGTAAGTCCCTTTCATACAAAGGTAAAGTTTTAGTTAAACTTTCCGGTGAGGTAGAGGCCCAAGCAGGTATCGGCGCTAAGGTAGAGGGTACTTTTGAATTTAAGGACGGTAAGCTCAAGTTAAGCGGTGGTTTAAGCACAACTCTGGGTATTGGTGGTGGTGTCGATGGTGATATCGAAGTCGATGTCAAAGGAATTGGTAAGGCTATTGCTAGCAAGGTTAAAGATAAGGTCAAGAAGAAAATATTCGCCCGTCTTTCAGCCAGAGGACAGAGAGTCGCTAACAAGGTGTATGAGAAAGGTAAAAAAATATACAAGATAGGTAAATCTATCTATCAATCTGAAAAAAATAGCGATTCTGAATCTTAGTTTCCTTTTAAAGGGGGAAATGGCTCAAAATTATCCCCCTTCTTAGTTTGATTAACCAAAAATGTTTATCAGAAAAAGCAGGAAAATATGACAGAATTACCCCCAATGGTAACTTATTTAAATGAGGAAATAGGAATATCTATTTCCGTACCAGAAAACTGGAGTGGAGAAATCATTAGTGAATTGCAATTTAGAATCTTTGGCGAACCAGAAACGGGTTTTGAAGATTATTTCGATGAGTATCGTTCTACAATGAGTTACAGACTAGGAGAACCTGATAACAATAATCCTGGTTGGTTTGAAACATTGATTAAAGAATCTCTAGAGGAGATGGCACAGGATTATAATGACTTTCAACTCATCAGCGAAGAAAATTTTCCCATAGCAGATCACCCTGCCTATGTGAGACACTACGAGTGGACGGAAGAAAATACCGGGTTGCGGCTCTCCCAACTACAATCTTTAATTAAATTAAATGATTCTAGTTTTTACCTCATCAATGCGGCCACTTTAAAACCATTAGCAGAAAAATATTTACCAATATTTAATGCAATTCTGCAATCAACAAAAATTACCAGGTAAAGTTCAATAATTCCCTTGACTATCATAATGTATGGGGAATAATTTCCTCTTCATTCTCCATACATTATTTTATGAAAATGCTATTAATATTTTGCAATTTTTAAATACTCTCATGTTGATTGAAAGTACATTACCCGGACATATTGGGAACTATAATCAACTATTGCTGCTTCTAGAAAAATTGGATCAACTGCTAGAAAATGCTATAGCATCCGCGGAATTGGCTTATGGTTCAGAAGCGGCTAATAACCCATATCACGGAATACAAATCAATGACGCACAAGTTCAAAGGTTGCTGGACAGAGAACCGGGAATACCAATATTGACAATTAAAGAATCTGCGGTTAAAGAATTTTTTACTGATAGGACTCAGGAAAATTCTGGGTTAGCCTGGCTACAGGATAATTTTAATTTATCAGATTTTGATATCAATATTATCGCGATCGCACTGGCTCCAGAACTAGACCGCCGCTATGAAAGACTTTACGCCTATCTCCAAGATGATATCCGCTGTAAACGCCCCACGGTAGATTTAGCCCTGAATTTACTGTGTAGTTCAGCCATAGAGAAATTATCCCGCCGGGTTCATTTTAGTGCTAGTGCGCCCCTAATTACTCATGATTTACTCCACCTTTCCCCAGAATCTCACCAAACAGATCCTCCCCTACTAGCCCATAATCTTAAACTCGATGCCCAAGTTATTCAAATATTATTAGGAGAACAGGGAATTGATAGCAGACTTGTGGGCTTTTGTCAACTAATTACCCCTAAATTTAATTTAGATAATTTACCTTTAAAACCAGAATTTAAGCAAGGTCTACTCGCTATCATCACCGCTAATTGGCAAGCAGGTAAACCCCTCAATTTATATTTTCCAGGTGAGGATAAATCAGGGAAACGTCACACCGCTGAGGCGATCGCCCAATCATTGGGAGTACCTTTATTAATCGCAGCATTGGGGCGGATTGTGGAGAACAAAGGGGAATTTGCAACAAATATAAAATTATTATTCCGGGAAGCTTGGTTTAAAAATGCTCTGCTGTATATAGAAGATTTAGATGTTTTGCAAACTAAAGAAAATGCTCTTTTATATCACACCTTCATCCAGCAGTTAACAGCATATCCTCTAGTTACTATCCTTGGGGGTATTAAACCGGGGGTAAATACTGCAAATACAGCCATAACAGTAATTACCATTCCCTTTGTCATCCCCAATTTTGAACAGCGTCGTTTTTATTGGCAAAATTACTTACAAGCCGCAGCTATTACCCTGGATGAGCTAGAATTGGATAGCTTAAGCGATCGCTTTCGTCTCACCTGTGAACAGATAGCCAATGCTGTGGCCACCGCAATTCATCAAGTCACCTGGAAAACTACAGTATCAGGGTTTGGTGACAGAAAATCTACTCAACAACAACCGATCACATTAAGTGATTTATTTACAGCAGTCAGAAGCCTATCAGGACAAGATTTAGGCAGTCTAGCCCGTCACATTCAACCCAAGTATACTTGGGAAGATATTGTATTACCAGATAATCAAAAGAATTTATTAAGAGAAATTTGTAATCAAGTCAAGCATCAGCATTTAGTCTGGGAAAAGTGGGGCTTTACCAGTAAATTATCCCAAGGTAGGGGGTTAAATGTCATGTTTTCTGGAACCCCAGGAACAGGTAAAACCATGGCCGCGGAAATCATCGCCCAAGAATTACAACTTGATTTATATAAAATTGACCTCTCCCAAATTGTGAGTAAATATATTGGGGAAACAGAAAAGAACCTCAATCACATTTTTACTGCTGCTACCCATGCCAATGCTATTCTTTTATTTGATGAAGCAGATGCCCTCTTTGGTAAACGCAGTGAAGTCAAAGATGCCCATGATCGTTATGCTAACCTAGAAATCAGTTATTTATTGCAGAAAATGGAAGAGTACGAGGGGATAACCATTCTCACAACCAATCTGCGCATGAATATGGATGATGCTTTTGTACGACGACTGCGATTTATTATTGATTTCCCCTTTCCCAATGAAAAGCAACGATACCAGATTTGGGAAAAAATATTTCCCCCCAACTTACCCTGTAGTCATGATTTAGATTTAAATTTTCTCGCCCGTAATTTTGAACTCACAGGGGCTAATATTCGTAATATTGCTTTAGCTGCTGCATTTCTGGCCGCAGATGATAGCCAAGAAATTAAAATGTCTCATTTAATCCAAGCAGTCCGTCGTGAGTATCAAAAAATGGGTAAAATTCTCAAAGGTTTGTAAAACAGCGGTTCACCCTCCCATAGTCATATCAGTTTCAATATGTTGATCTAAACCTAACTCAGCTAGTGCAACTTGGGTTTCTTGGATTTTTTCCGGTGTCAATTCTCCCTCGACTACAAACTCTATTTTTAGTCTCAACTTCAAATTAGGATCAGCAGCAAATTTACTAATTGCTTTAGTATAAAAACTCATATATTTTCCGTTGGGGACTTCACCACTCCACTTTAATAATCTTGGTAATACAACTGGTGCAGCGGCTATTGTTTCCGGCTCCTCCTTGGATGATTTAGTATTATTGCTTACATAGAGTACAGGAGCCTCCGCCACAGTATTGGTGAGACTGGTCGTATTAACTGGGGTATTGGTAGTAGGTTCCGGGGTTGGTGTTGATGGGTTTTCAGCCACAGCTAAGGCTGCTTGATAACCTTGGGCTGTTTCTGTGGTAATAATAAACATATCCTCGGAAATTTCCACATCCCTAGGGTTCAAGCTGGTTTGATAGTGGAAAGGGTCGTAAATCCCATTACTGGTTTTACCCACATAGGCTAAAGTCCCATTTTTAACCCCACGGGCGATCGCATCTTTGACAGCATCACTATTTAACAGTCGGGGAAATAGTGGGGAGGCAAAAAAAGCATCCCGGACAGCTTTCGTACTCCATTCTGTGAAAGCTGGAGGCCAATTTTTGACTAAAAAGCGGGGGGTGATACTATCAGTCACATGGTCACTTTGACGTAACTTATTAATAATTAACTTAACTAGTTTATCCCCTTGACTAGAGTTAAACTGTCCCAAATCATTGCACTTGATTTCGTTATTTTTATCTAAAAAAGCCACGTGCTTATAAGCATTCCACACACACTCTTTTAAATTCACCTCACATCTTTTGAGATTTTCTTGTAACTGACGGGTTTGATTTTCATCTAATTGTGTCTCCTCCTCCCGTATATCCTCCCAAGCGAGAATCTTTCTGGCCTCTTCTCGCATTTTCCCATCACTATCCGCGATCGCCCAAATGATCCCACTCTTAAAGGTTCTATGGGATGTCCCACATTCCTTAGTCATGGATTCCACCATTTCCATGGTTTGGCTATTTTGCCGAGAATATTCTGGTGCTAATATAACTAAACGTAGAATAGGACTATTGGCGATCGCGGCGGAACTTTCGGGAAACTGCACTAACTCTATACCCAATTCCGGGGTAAACACCTTTTTAATTTCTGCTTTTACCCTCTCAGTAATTCGGGAAGCTTGAATATTAGCGCGACGGTCGGCGAGAATTTTATTTAAATTAGGTGAGAGACTAAAAGAGTACCTATTTTTTTCTATTGACAGATAATAACAACTGGTCGCCAGAGTTTCCAGCACAGTTTCCACATTACCAATATCCAAAGATGGTTCTGCCACAGCTAACCGAATTTCTGGTATAGTAGACTCACTGCGTACAATCCCACCATTAGACTCAAAAAATATCGTCGTTGTTACCTTCTGGTGTAGTCGTGCTTTTTTAATTTGCTGATCAGCTTCTGCATCCAAGCGCACCCCATGGGAATCTTTGCGTCCGCAAATATCCGTAGTCACAACACCTTCTAATCTACTTTCCCCCAATTGTTCCCACAGTGCTGTACGGAAATTTAGGTCATCCAGGGGAGCAGTACCTAAACTAATTAACGCGTCACGGTGTGCGCCTTGATATCCTTTTTGATAAGCATGAGATACCCACAAAGCTAACAGTCTTAAAATTCCCCGAGTGCGTTGGAACCGGGGTAAAACTTGCCATTTACGCTCAAATACTGACAATACACAAGGGTGAAAAGGATAGGTAGCATAAAAAGCCTCTCGCGGAGCATCTACGGGAAACCAGTTAGGTAATTGTTGACGGTGGTCTAATACCCAATCAGCATATTCATTACAAGTATTCACCGCATCCTTGGGTAACATAACTCTACCATCCGTAGTTACAGCCCCAGCATCCCACTCAAACAATCTTCTTCTAATAATTTCCGAGGTTTCCCCAGCTGCTGACATCATGATAGGTTTACCCACCCTATCCAGCATTTTCTTAAATCTTTGTTGGTCGCCCTCATCCTCCGTGGTGTATTCCATTTCCGAAGCGGGAATAGAAACCACTAAGACCACATTATCTAAACTTCTGGCAGTTTCCGACAATGATTGAATAAAATTGTATAAGCTGTTATGATAACCTTTACAACGGTAAGTACTAACATAGTTAAGAATTTCATCCATTAAAATCAAACAAGGTTGATTCTTAGGCAGAAATTGCTTAATCACATCTCCCTTGGGTTCGATAAATTCCCTTTCGTGTTCTGCTAATATAGCTAGTGCAGCCTCACCACCTAACTGATAGGCGATTTCTCCCCATGGTGTTTTGCGTAATGGTGTACCATCCTGTCCACCACGTCCATTAATAGAATCAAATTCAGTCCCCACAAATACAGCTACTGCTGCTGGGGGAACGGAGGGTACACCCGCTGCTTGTAATATCTTTTTTACCCCCGTCCAATGTGCCGCATCAGCCCCACCCAGTCCCAGGTGATATAATAAAGTCAGGGCGTGGGTTTTACCGCCACCGAATTGGGTTGAAAGGTTGAAAACAGCAGAAGTTTGGGTTTTTTCCCCAGATAAACGCCGCACAACTTGGGCTGCAAATTCAGTTAAATATTTAGTTAAATAGGTACGGTCAAAGAATCTGGCTGGTTGTTGATAATCATCAGGTGCTGTTTTATTCCTCACCTGGTCTAAATGTACGGCAAATTCCGCCGCATCTAAAGGTTTACCTTCCCGTAGGTCTTCCCGGGGTGTCAGTCCATCGATTTTATACCAAGGTTTAATATTTGCCATAATTTTAGAAGTTGTTTTATAAGTTTTTCAGGGGGAGCAGGAGAGTAGGGAACGGGGGAAACAATCAAATCCAGTTCCCTCCTTTTACAAGGGGAGGGTGAGGGTGGGGTCAGACAATAAATATTTGATACATTAATCATAACCTTTAAAACATCCCCTCTCAATGTTCCCTGAGCGGAGTCGAAGGAATAGGGGCGATCGCAGTTTCGACTACGCTCATTGTGGTTTCGACTCCGCTCATTGTGGTTTCGACTACGCTCAACCACCGGAATCTGTTCCCTGAGCGTAGTCGAAGGGAACAATCTAATCCAGTTCCCTCCCATCTTGAGGGGAGGGT
>NZ_JANQDF010000054.1:0-3343 GCF_029891675.1 Anabaenopsis tanganyikae CS-531 | reverse complement strand
CCGGCGGTTTTCTTTCCTTGGTTGTCTTGAGTTACCCTACGTGTAGCCAAAGCTTTGGCTGACCAAGACTTCATCAGCACCTTTTGGAGTCCACGAACAACCTTGACATCACCACGGGCTGAGGCTTGATAAATTCGTTTTTGGATTTTGTAAACACGACGTTCTAACTGTTTCCAGTTAATCGTGTTCCATTCTACCGTAGTCTTTACACTCGTTTTAGACATAATTCCTGCTTACAACTTTATCATCCATATCACCGTGAGTCTGTCAGCATATCTTAGGCATTACCCTAAGCGTTCGCTTCTGACTCAATCTCTCCCACTTGCAGCATCCGGTTAGCACCTACTTTTAGATTCGACCTTCTAAAAGAGCTAACAAGGGGGTTACTTCGTTCCATGTGTCCATTCTGTGTACCTTTAGAGTGATGTTTTACGCCGGGTTTGTTGGAAGTGCATAACGGACTAAGGACGAGTAGCCGTTTCCTTATCCTTTACCTTTTTTGGTTCCAGCCTATCAGCCTGATTTGGCTGGTTTTGTTTAACGACGCTTCTAACACATCTTTGTTGACTACTCATGGGTACTTTGCTCGACGTGTACCAGTTTGGGCTACCAGTAAGAACGCCTTTTCTTCGGTGCTCTACGGATTGATGGCTAGTCGCTACCGTAAGGAAGATGCTGTCACCCTTGCACCTAGGGGGTGGGATTCTCACCCACATGAACACACAGTTATAAGAGTCTGGTTTTTTACCCAGTCTTACCTTCCGTCCCTGAGCATTTCTACTCATTTAGGAAGAACGAATCGCACCAACCAGAAACAATCATAATCAATAGCCCGTCAGATCATACAGCACACACATTAAGCACAAGCATATTATGAATACTCTTCACCAATGGAAATATCACACCGCTGCACTCGTAGCAATGGCAATTACTAGTACTGTTACTCCGATGATGGCCTTTACTCCTGCTAATGCCCAGTATACTATTGGGCAAACCAGAACAGTGACAATTCCCGCTAACGCTAACGTGAGTCTTCCCGTCACACACGAAAAAGAAAGAGTTGTTGTGGTTCGTGGGGAAACATTGAACCTGACATTGAAAATATCAAATGACATCATCGATAATCGCAGAAATATCTTAATTCCCAGAAACACTGAAGTTGTAGGACAGCTAGAACCCGTATATTTCGATAACAGAAGCAGAAACAATGACAATATTAGGGGTGTGAGGTTCGTGGCCAGGGAGTTAGTCTTTACTGATGGCCGTCGCCAATTAATTAATGCTTCCTCTCAGATAATTACCAGAACTGAAACAATTAATAAAAATGATAGCAGTAAAGTATTAACAGATGCTGCTATTGGGGCTGGTGCAGCTACTGCAATTTCACTAATTACAGGAAACCGCAGAGTTGAAGTTTTAGAACCTCTCGGAGGTGCTGCTGCTGGTGCTTTAGCTAGTGTATTGCTGCGGAAACAACAAGTTGAAGCATTCGTTTTAAGACCCGAACAAGATTTGAGGCTGGGACTTAATTCCAATTTAGTCATAAACCTGTAATCAGATTGACTATATTTGATCTGTGAGTTTAATTATTTCCCATGAGCGATGGCCAGTGCAAATATATATGGCAGGCGATCGCTTTATTTTTAGCTGCTATAAAGCCTTTTTCAGGCTCATGAAGTAAACACCAATTCCCTATTCCCTATTCCCTAAAGAACAAATGATAGTTAATATTGTCAGGATTAAAAATCAACATTTCAGGAACTTTTAATGACGCAAATTGTCTGAATACCTAGGAGAAAAACTGAAATTTAGGGCATTAAAAAGCAATGTTGAATTTAAATCCTTGGCAATGTGGAACCCCAGTAATTTTAGCCGTAAGCTTCATATTAGGTACTGTAGCACCCTTAATCACAACCACACCATCATTAGCTCAAACGAGATTTTCCGATGTTCCATCTAACTATTGGGCGGCACAGTTCATCCAAGAGTTATCTAGGCGAGGTGTAATTGCTGGGTTTCCTGATGGTAGGTTTCGCCCCGAAGAAGCAGTAACCCGCGCTCAATTTGCCGCGATGATTAACAATGCGTTCCTAAAAGGACCACAACGGCAAGCAATCAATTTTGTGGATGTTCCTAGTAATTTTTGGGCATCTAATGCCATTCGACAAGCCTATACCATCGGTTTCTTAACAGGGTATCCCGGTAATCGCTTCGAGCCTAACCAGAAGATCCCGCGCCAACAGGTTTTGGTGGCTTTAGCCAACGGGTTAAATTATTCTCCGAGTATTAATACTCAAACTACTTTGCAAATTTTCAACGACAGCTTTAATATTGCTGACTGGGCGCGTAGTCCCATCGCTGCAGCTACTGAGCGGCGAATTGTGGTGAACTATCCTAACGTTGAGTTGCTGAATCCAACTGCAACCGCCACCCGCGCACAGGTAGCGGCTTTTATCTATCAGGCGTTGGTTAGTTCTAATCAAGCCTCTGCAATTATTTCTCCCTATATTGTCGCTGTTGAGCCTACCACCCCCACACCGATATCTGTGACTATTCCCCAAGGGACTGTGATTCCTGTGAAGTATGCTCAGGGGCAAAAAATTCTCGTCACCAAAGATGAAACAGCACCTTTGACTCTGACAGTATATCAAAATGTAATTACCCGACAAGGAACTGTAATCATTCCGGCTGGTAGTCAAGTTTTGGGTAAACTCCAACCTGCTCAAGGGGGTTCTCAATTCGTGGCGGAGAAGTTAGTTTTGACCACAGGTGAGGAGTATAAAATTAACGCTTCTTCAGAAGTAATTACTAAAACTGAAACTATTAGAAAGGGTATTAACACCAGTACGATTATCCGTAATAGTGTCTTAGGTGCTGGTGCGGCGGCGGCGGTGTCTGCGGTCACAGGGGATGGCGCTATCGCTACAGAAGAAGTGCTAGGTGGTGCGGCTATCGGCGGTTTGATTGGGCTGTTCTTTGGCAGAAATAGCGTTGAGTTAATTTCCATCGTCCCAGATACGGATTTACAAATAACAATCAATCAAAACTTTCTGGTTTCGGTGAGCTAGTCCTAAGCTGAATGTTTTATAGACAAAACTATACTTATGTTGATAAGCATTGACATAAGTGAGTTAAGAACATCGCCCACTTGATATATAATCCTAGGATATCAAGTATTGAATTAAGACTATTGCCAACGCGAAAACCAAGCAATGATAGCGGTAGTCTTTCTTGTAAATCTTAACTTGAGAAATATCGCGTCTGGCTAAGGCGTGCAAGTCTACTAAGGGATAACCGCTCCCATGCTCCCGTTGAAGTAGAAAGTAAAGTCTAGCTTTGTCTA
>NZ_JANQDF010000053.1:0-7539 GCF_029891675.1 Anabaenopsis tanganyikae CS-531 | reverse complement strand
CACGCGAATAGAAGTTTCTTTGCGGGAACCGCCAAACTGAATAATTTTGGCTACTTCTGCTTGGTACTGGCTAATCAAAAGTCTGGACATGGGGAAACTAGGGGATATACAAGGGCAGAAATTTCAATATAGAGGATAGCTGACAGTGATTTAGCAGACAGTTTATTAAAATTTATACAAGTGTAAATAACTTTAAGTTAGAATAACTGTAAGTTTGTCATCTATCTTAGGGTAGAGATAAAACTCCTATCTGATCTATCATCTATTCGTTTATATCCACTATCTGTTGTTAAACGCAAAGGGCGCAAAGTTTGGCGCAAAGGTACGCAAAGGTTTATTGGCGGTCTAGACTATGATCACATACATGATTTTTTAGTCAGATTTATCTGACTTTAGCTATTAGACGGGGGTTTCTAACCCCCGGATCTCTATGTAGCATTAAATGTAAATTTTACACCGTTCTGGTTAAGGTTTATTTGTTTTGGGTCTGTGCGGTGATGATGTGGTGATTTTAAATGAGCCGGATTTTCAACCCCGGAAGTGGTGATGGGAACTTTGAGACGGGGGCGATCGCCTATAACAGCAGCGCGCACCTTTTTCAGGTTAATGAAGTATACACAAAT
Source organism: Anabaenopsis tanganyikae CS-531 (assembly GCF_029891675.1). Classification (NCBI taxonomy): domain Bacteria; kingdom Bacillati; phylum Cyanobacteriota; class Cyanophyceae; order Nostocales; family Nodulariaceae; genus Anabaenopsis; species Anabaenopsis tanganyikae. Next base: position 6,916 of record NZ_JANQDF010000053.1, on the reverse strand, counting down.
TTCCTATTACGGTGTTCGGTGTGTTCGGTGTGTTCCCTCAAACTAAAAAACTTTGTACCTCACGAGCATGGGAAATGCTATAAGAATTAGGGATAAGGATAAAGTAAGTTACCAGTCTCTCGTCTTAATACTATAATTTCTCTGTTCAAATTTTCTTTTACTACCTCTTCTGTTGCTTTGATACTATAACCAAATATCATTTTTATATTCTGGTCACAATATCGGCTAGGGTAAACTTTTGTTTGTATTATATCAAAACCAAATTTTTCAATATACTTAAAAATCAATTGCTCTAAACACCAAATTCTACCCTCAAGATTTTGAATAATCTCAGTAAAACCAGACTTTATTAAAGCCCTTAAACAGCATTTATCGTGGGTTAATAAATAATTATTGGTATAACCCTGTTGACTCAGGTAGAAAATATAACTGATTAAAATTGCTTCTCCTTGATCAATTGTATCTTTTTTATCATTGCTTCTTCTACAAGAATCCATCAGTCTCAAATAAATATCTCTATCAATATTAGGATTATGCTCTGAAAGAGTTGCACAATTTTCAACGATTTCTAATGCTTTTTTAATATCAAATTCTGTATAATTATTGTCGGCTTTATTCCCTCTTCTACGTTTAATTTGCCTGTTTACATCAAATTTATATTTGAAACTATCAAGTATTTGTATTTGACTTGCATTAATCTCAAATGTCATCAGGGTTTCATTAAATAAATCGCAGGTAGCCAGTTTAAGAATAATATCATTATCTAAACAGTAAAATGACCCTGACAAAATTAAACTCCTAAGACTTTTTCTAAATACTCATAGCTTTCATCATTAAACTTGTCCCAGTCTAATCTATCAGCTAAATATTCATTAACAATTTGTTGACCATTAGCTAAGGAGTCTAATTTCTTTAAAGCTTTCTGAACAAAACCCCAGTTTTTCTTTGTATGCCAACCATAATTAAGTACAATTGAGTCCACATGAACATGAGGATTTTTTTGACAGATTAATTGAGCGTACTTAATTAACTGGTTATGGTGAAGAATACGCTGATCTTCTAAACAATTATCACAATTACCTAATAATAACTGAGTAGCAAATTTATTTGCTTGACATTCATCATCATCATTTTGATTACAATCATACTTTATTTCTTCATCAACTAAAATACCTTCTTTTAGATGTCCTAATGCTAAGTGACCTAATTCATGGGCTAAGTCAAAAGCTAATCTAGCAGAGTATTTATGTTGGGAACTGAGAATGATTACAGGACTATTAAACCTCCATTGAATTAATGCAGCAAACTTCTTGATCTTGGGAGGGAAATTGTTAAAATAAACAACAACTATGCCCTTACTCCAACAATATTCGAGTAAGGATTTTAAATTAACAGTGGTATGATTTGTTAAAATTTCTGCTCTAATTTTCTTAACATCAGTGGGTAAAGATGTAAAATTGGCTTCCGTACCGTAGGCAGTTAACTCAGCTACCCGACTAGCTAAAGCTTGAGCTAGATAAGGGTGATCCTGATTTCTGCTGTTATGCTGCTTAAACTTAGTAGGAGGGGAGGAATTAAACCTAATGTTTTCTTCTACCAACAAGGATTCTAAGTTAAGGTTAAGGTGATCAGCGATATAACCAGCCCCTTCTAACACAGCTATGGGTTTATCGTTGAGTTCATCATTCCACCAACTTGGTAAACCATTATTTTTTACATAGTGTTGGTTTAACCCAATTTTGGATAGTTTAGCGTAGAGGGACGACATAGTAAGTGTTACTGTCATTGTTTTGTCCTCCTGATGCTAAAAGTTAAGCTTTTGTCCTAATTTCAATCTTTGATGGATATTCTCCATTGATTATACATCCTTTTCAACACCCTTTTACATAACTTCAACAAAGCCTTATGGCTAACCACGGGGAATGGGAGTATATAGAATGGCGATCGCCTTGAACAGCAGCGCTTACCCTATCGCCCCAGAGTTAAAATTTTAAAAAAAACTAAAGTCCCTGCTAAACCTGTGAAAAAACGAGTTACCCTCACTTTTCCTAAACGGGCTATTCAAATGCCAGTTACTTACTTACTGGCTAAAGAATTTAACGTTGCTGCCAATATTATCCGCGCCCAAGTGGCTCCTAACCAAATTGGCAAACTTGTAGTAGAATTATCTGGAGATATTGACCGCTTAAATGAAGCTATTGAGTGGATGCGATCGCGCCATATCAGTGTTTCTCACAACCTAGGTGAAATTGTCATTGATGAGGATGTCTGTGTCCATTGTGGTTTGTGTACTGGGGTCTGCCCTACGGAAGCCCTCAGCCTACAACCGGAAACATATAAGTTGACATTCACGCGATCGCGCTGTATTGTCTGTGAACAGTGTATCCCTACCTGTCCAGTACAGGCAATTTCCACTAATCTGTAATTAATCTAACTTACGTCCCCCTAAAAATACCGTAGAAAGTTGTGATGCGCGGATTTCTTCACGCACAGCCATAAGAATTTTCCCAAGATGGTTTTGACCGGTTTTTTGTACTCCACAACCCCAGAAATAATCATTGGGGGAGTTTTCCACTAGGGTTTGATTACCTGTGTTCAAAAGAATTTCTTTAATGTCGCCATGAGTCAGAAACTTTTGCAGTACAGCTTGTCCCATAACTTGGGTTTTGACTATCTCCCAGTCTGGACGCAGTTGGCGAGTAGGACAGCGGCCTAAAGCCGCTGCTACTTCCGGGGTTTCGGCTGCATGAATCACAGGTATAATAACTGCATCTACACTGCCAACAAATTTTTGTGCTTGATAATAATGCTCTACAGTGGGCCAGTAAGTACCATGAATTGTGATCCCGTGGGGAGAAAAGTTAGAAAAACAGCCATAAGGTTGCCACACCTTGTAAAAGTATATGGTCATTTGAAAATTTATCTTTCTATATCTACATCTATAATGCCTGTAGATGCTAACAAGAGGTCCTAGAATTTGATCATCACTAGGGTGATGTCACCCAACCCAAGATTAGTCAACAAATTTGGGTCGGTCATTCCGGTTGGACTCTAACTTTAACTGCAAACCTGGCCAATCTTGCTGTTCAATCAGGTTAGTTAATTCATCTAGCCTTTGGCGATACTGATGTAGTGAACTCAGTAATGCTTGGCGGTTATATTGTGCCATCATTACTCCTAATTCCGGATTACCGCCACCCACACGACTGGTATCGCGAAAACCTGAACTAGCAAGGTTTTGGGCTAGTTGCAACACTTGGGAGTCTGTTTCGCCCATACAAGTAGCAATTAAGGACGCACTCACCATGACAGGTAAATGGGAAATTAAACTCACCGCTGTGTCATGTTGCTCCGGTGGGCAATAATAAAGATTAGCCCCCAGCGATCGCACAATTTCTGCTACAACTGAAATTGCTGTTTTGGGTGTGGTAGCATCTGGTGTCAACACATAGGGTCTACCCATAAATAAATGCCGTTGAGCCGCATCTATACCACTATCTGTTGTTCCGGCCATGGGATGACCACCAATAAAATTTTCCCATATAGGGGCGATTTTCTGGACTATGGGGGCTTTAACTGAACCAACATCAGTGATCACAGTAGTGGCAGGTAAATAATTAATTAGCTGCTGGAATTGCGGTATAATCATACCTATGGGTGTACAAATAAATACTACATCTGCGGCGGCTAATAAACTCATGTCCACAGATGCTTGATCAACAATACCAAGAGCGATCGCACGTTCACAGGTAGACTCCTGACGAGTCACCCCTAAAACATCATAACCAAGCGATCGCAAATCATAACCCAAAGAACCACCGATGAGTCCCAGTCCTAGAATCCCAATTTTCATCTTCTTAGATTTTAACTATAGGGTTAGTGTACCTATTCAAGCCAGAAACACTATATGTATTTTGTGCATACATCAACAATACTTGTGTCACACTTATTAGTGTACTATTCAAAATTATGGAGCAAGTAAATGCGTGCCTTTAATAGAATGATGGGTCGAACTCGCTATGTAGTTTGTCGCTTGTTTTTACATCTAGCCGGATCTGAGGTTGCACCGATTTTAGGAGTATTAAATAGTACAGCTAGGGATGCCATAGAAGCTGAAGGTGACCTGCAAGAACTGGGAGAAGGATTAGTGGAAATTTGCGAAACCCTCTTGCGATATGATCAAGCTTGGCTGTCTGCTGCCAATGAAGGCGACGTATTTTGGGATGAAGGTGAAGCGGGAGATTACGTCAACGAATTATTTAGTGATTCCGCCCAACGCTACGGCGCAGACTTTGATACCAGTTCCAATTCAGGTTCAGATCAATCTTTTTCCATACCTGTAACCCGGAATGTGATTGTGATGTTGACTGTAGCCTATGAAGGAGAAGTTCCCAATTTAGAAGCAGACTTGTCCAACATCCCCGCATTAAAAGATGGTTTAAAAGCTTTAATCAATCTGCACTATCAAGAAAAACTGCGCGCCATTCAAGTACATTTCTCCCCAGCACAGTTAGGAGATCAACTGACTAATGATCAGCTGTTGCAATATTACCCAGAATTAATTCCCTTGTAACTGGTTGGGTAGTCTCTACATTCCCACCCCCATAAAACCTTGTTAAGCTGAAAAATAGAACATAGTAAAACGCTCATGAGCATATTACGAAAATTTACAGTGATTTTTTTAGCACTGACTTTGTGCTTAACAACCGTAGCCTGTGGTAATTCTAACCAAACCACCCCTGAAACTAGAAGTGTTAGCCCCACCTCTACAGCTAGCAAGCTCAATGATGGTGAGTATCAGGTGCAACAAGCTAGTTTTGACGATGGCACTGGGGAGTATACACTGTTTTTACTCAACAGTAGACCCCCAACCTTTAAAACTGAAAATTTGCAAATGGCAAGGCTCACCGATGAACAAATCCAGGAGGGAAAAAAGACTTCTTTGAAGGTGGAAAACGGAGAACCCGCCTTGTATATGACCGAAGACTTTAAAATTGAGTACGTCCACAACGTCACTGAAACACAAACCAATCCCCAAACAGGACAACAAGAAACAGTGGTAGTGCGACGAGAAAGCAACTTCTGGGCACCTTTTGCCGGCGCTGTAGCTGGTAACATCGCCGGTCAGGTAATCGGTAATATGTTATTTAGACCCCAATACTATGTACCACCTGCTTATCAATCAGGAGGGGTGCTAACTGGTTACGGTGGTTATGGTAGTACCTATAATCAAGCAGTGAATAACTATCGGACTCGCTACAATGCACCACCAGCAGTGGAGCGCAACCGCACGACTTTCCGCACCACAGGTAACATTAGAAGATCATCCCCTGGTAGTTCAACCGTACGCACTACACCACCGACGAATACCACCAATCGCCCCTCTGGTTCCGGTTTTGGTAGCAGTAATCTCAGACCTTCTAATAGATCCGGTACCACTAGACGCAATACTGGTAGTGGTTTTGGTTCTGGTGGACGTTCTACACGTAGTCCCAGTCGCTCTTTTGGTTCTGGTAGAAGAAGGTAAAGCCAGCAGCACGCTACGCCTTAGCGTGCCGCAAACACTCCTAGTTAGCTGTAGCAACCACCGGTTGGGGCCAACGTCTCACAGCCTGACCAATCACTGCTAATTCCTGCATTAAGGAATCAAAACGTTCTGGTGTCAGAGATTGGGGTCCATCAGATAAAGCTTTGGCTGGGTTGGGGTGGACTTCAATCATCAGGGAATCGGTTCCAGCAGCGATCGCAGCCATAGCCATTGCTGGCACAAAATCCGACCAGCCAGTACCATGACTTGGGTCAATCATAATCGGTAAGTGAGTGAGCTTCCGCAATACCGGCACAACTGATAAATCTAAAGTATTGCGAGTGTGTTGGCGGTCAAAAGTCCGAATTCCCCGTTCACATAGAATTACATTGGAGTTTCCCGCCGCTAAAATATATTCAGCTGCCATCAACCAATCTTCAATAGTAGCAGCCATGCCTCGCTTTAATAGAACTGGTTTTGGTTGCGCCCCCACCTTTTTGAGCAGGGAGAAATTTTGCATATTCCTAGCTCCCACCTGGATCACATCAGCTACCTCGGCGATCATATCCAGTTCCGCAGCATCCATGACCTCAGTAATAATACCTAAACCACTTATTTGCCGTGCCTGAGCCAGCAGTTCTAAAGCACTCTCACCATGACCTTGGAAGGCATAGGGCGAAGTGCGAGGTTTATAGGCTCCACCACGTAAAAACTTCGCTCCTGCGGCTTTCACCCGCTGGGCAGTTTCCACGATCATTTCTTCATTTTCTACCGAGCAAGGGCCAGCAACAACAACTAGGGGATGGTCTTCTCCAAATACAACATCACCATTGGGAGTATTAACCACTACCTCAGAGGCTTGTCCATGTCGAAACTGGCGGCTCGCCCGTTTGTATGGTAACTCCACCCGCAATACCTGCTCGATCCATGGGCTGAGTTCCTGAATCTGTAACGGGTCTAAACTGGCTGTTTCACCTACCAGACCAATTACCACCTTGTGTTGACCGATGATTTTTTCTGGTATGAGTCCCCAGGTAGTAAGTTCCTGGCTAATGCGGTTGATTTCCATTTCTGGGGAACCGCTTTTCATGACTATAATCATATAAAATTACCTGATTATTTGAATCAAACCGATACTTTTTTGCTAACATTCACTAACAAATACACTCTTTAAGAGAGGGCGCATCAACCAATGCACGTAGGAAAATCCCTCGCGCACCATTTATGTCCCGGCTCATTACCCGCCCATCAGATGGAGACTTAACGAACTTAGCACCACCAAGGTTGGGGATGATTTCACCAGTCCAACTGACTGTTTTTGATGTGTACGCTTCGTTGACATCCATAACTACTTTATTAGTTTCAAAAGCCTTATGCTTGAGAAAACAC
>NZ_JANQDF010000051.1:0-13552 GCF_029891675.1 Anabaenopsis tanganyikae CS-531 | reverse complement strand
GTTTTTAATATGATCTGTGAAGGCAAGACCACCGAAGACAAGGAAGGAAAGTGGACAAGGAAGATTTTATACGGACAATGGTCTTTTAATGGGCTATTTTTCTTACTAAGAATACAGACTTTGTACTGTTTTTCTCCGGTGGTCACCTTGTCCACCTTGTCCACCAAGTCTTGTCCTTGTAAGGGGAGGGGACTGGATCTAATGAATTAAATGGGGTAAACAGTAAGGATTCAGGTCTAAATTTGAGGAATTAAAGAAGGGGTCTGCACAGCAGGGTTAACCATCGCTTTGATAGCTTGGTTAAAAAACTCAATCACAGAACGTCTTTGACGACGACAAGTTTGAATAACCGTCAATAAATTGGCAGTATCTTGAAACCGCTCCATTGAACGAGAACCACCACTAACTTTTCGTTTTGTCACTGCTAAACGTAATGTTCGTTCGGCTAAATTATTATCAGGGGGTATCTCCGGGTGGTCTAAAAAATACCACCACTGATGAGCTTTATTCCTTAAAGAGCGTAAAAGTTTACCAGCTTCACCCCCAGCCTTATCGATCCCGGAATGAATAGCGGCTTCAACTTTTTTTCTAAACTCTGATGCCCAAATCAAGAATTCATCAAGATTTTGGCTTTGTTGGAATAAAGCGTAGTTTTTAAAACCCTCATCTATCAGGTTGACGAATATTGTCCCAATTCCTTGATTATTTAAGCCCGTTGCTTAATCAGCTTCTTAAAGTGACGGCGTAAATGCGCCTGGCATTTCTGTTGAGCAATGACCTTATAACCGTTATAGGCGCTAAAGTCATCAGAAATGAGTACACCAGAGTAACTTGAACCCAGAATGGATTCTAATTCAGGACGAGAGCGAGTATCAGCCGCATGAAATAAAGCGAAGTCTGTATTGGCAAAAATCCATCACCATTCTTTTACGCCTTTGACTACCCAAGGTGTTTCATCTACATGGATATTGGGCTGGGTTTGTTCTATCCACTCCTTGAGGCTATCAATACTTTGAGCCCCTGCACTATCTATTCGTTCATTCGTGGCTACTAATGTTCCGACTCCAATTTCTATTTGACCTAGTTCCCACAACAATTCTTGTTGTTTTTCGTAGGATAAATGTCCGTAATTATTGAGCCTTCCCAAGAAGGCTTGCAGTCTGATTCCTATATCTTGTCCTGGTACTATTTCTGGTGATCAGTCTGCTGCTTGTTTAGAGCCACATTCGCTGCAAACGCACGTATATCTTTGATATAGCATTTCCCATGCTCGTGAGGTACAATTTTTTTTAGTTTGAGGGAACACACCGAACACCGGAATAGGGAATAGGGAATAGGGAATTGGTGTGTATTTCATGAGCCTGAAAAAGGCTATAATATCTCAAACCTATCTACTCGAGGAAATCCCTTTCTGGTTTTTCCCGGATGTCCTGGTTGTCCTCCTGGTTTCCGTTTTGCTATCTGGCTCTCTTCTACTGGCTATTCGAGCTTTTTTTCGGTTTTTTTGAGGATGTCTCCCGATGGTGGTTTTGATGATGTTGTGCTGTCTAAGTCTCTACTGACTTTGAGTTTCTCTATTTTTTGTTCTAGTTCTACAACTCTGCTTGTTAGCTTCTCTATTGTTTTCCCCTGCTCCATGATGATCCCTACCAGTTGAAAAGTCGCCAACTGTTTCAAGGTTTCACTGTCTAGTTTTGGTGGCAGGTTTTTCTCCATAATTGCTATATTCTGCTTCCCTGACCACACTTGTCAATACCCCACCACCTGAATCCTTACGGTAAAGATGTGATGAAAATTAGGGTTGAAAACTTATCAAACATCCTCTAAGGTTTCTGCGGATAAGGATGTAATTCGCCAATGCCACAAGGCACGAGAAATTAAGCTTAAGGGAACATTAGTTTTTAGTACGCAGGAGATTAAATAAGTGAACCGCGATCGCCATTTTGATAGAGATTTTGAAGAGACCCTACTGTGTTAAAATTAAATTATTCCTCCTATTGCCGACCGGATTACCGGGAATCACTCAGCCGAAAACATGGTTCGGCGTCCACCGATGCCTTATTGAGAATAATAGAACAACTCTGATGGTTAAATCTGCTCCTGCCCCAATTGCCAAGCGTGATCAGCCTTCCAAAGTAGAAGGTATCAAGGAAAGAAGTAATTTTTTACGCGAACCCGTAGCTACACAAATCCTTGAAGATACAACTCATTTTACCGAAGAAGCAGTACAGCTGCTCAAGTTCCATGGCTCCTATCAGCAGGATAACCGCGATAACCGGGTCAAGGGACAGGAGAAAGATTATCAGTTTATGCTGCGGACTAGAAATCCCGGTGGGTTTATACCACCGCAGTTGTATCTGGCTTTAGATAATTTATCTGATCAATACGGGAACCACACATTACGAGTAACCACACGTCAAGGCTTTCAGTTACATGGGATTTTAAAAAAGAATCTCAAGGCAGCGATCGCTAGTATAGTAAAAAATATGGGTTCGACCCTGGGGGCTTGCGGTGACCTTAACCGTAACGTCATGGCTCCACCCGCACCCTTCAAGAATCGCGCCGAGTACCAGTATGCCTGGGAATACGCCAATAATATCGCTGATTTGTTGACACCCCAAACGGGGGCATACTACGAAATTTGGTTAGATGGCGAAAAAATCATTAGTGGGGAAGAAACCGAAGAAGTTAAAGCCGCACGACAACGCAATGGCAATGGTACTATTATTCATGGTAGCGAAGAGCCGATCTATGGCACTCACTATATGCCCCGCAAATTCAAAGTTGGGGTGACTGTACCTGGTGATAATTCCGTAGATTTATATTCCCAAGACCTGACCTTAGTGGTAATCACTAATGACCAGGGAGAACTGGAAGGTTTTAATGTGTTTGCTGGTGGGGGTTTTGGGAGGACACACAATAAGGAAGAAACCTTTGCCAGGGTAGCAGATGAAATCTGCTATGTGGAAAAAAATGATGTTTACGATTTAGTTAAGGCGATTGTTGCGACTCAAAGGGATTATGGCGATCGCACGGAGCGCCGTCATGCGCGATTAAAGTACTTAATTCATGAGTGGGGTGTAGATAACTTCCGTACCCAAGTTGAGGAGTATTTCGGTAAATCACTCCCCGCATTCCAACAGTTACCAGAGTTTAAATATTACGATTTCCTCGGTTGGAATGAACAAGGTGATGGCAAGCTATTTTTAGGCATTTCCGTAGAGAATGGTCGAGTTAAAGATGAGGGTTCTTTTCAACTCAAAACTGCTTTGCGGCAAGTTGTGGAGCAATTTGACTTACCTATGCGCTTGACACCCCACCACAACATCATTTTTTATGATATTGAGCCAGAAAATAAGTCAGCCATTCAGGAGCTTCTACACCGTTGCGGCATCGTTGATGATCCCAACACCATTGAACCCCTAGTACGTTATGCTATGGCTTGTCCGGCTTTGCCTACCTGCGGTTTGGCTATTACCGAATCTGAACGGGCAATACCAGGTATTTTAGAGCGGATTCGCCAGTTATTGGATAAACTAGGTTTACAAAAAGAGCATTTTGTGGTAAGGATGACAGGCTGCCCCAACGGCTGCGCCCGTCCCTACATGGCAGAATTAGGTTTTGTGGGGAGCGCTCCTGAATCTTACCAAGTGTGGCTGGGAGGTTCCCCAAATCAGACAAGATTAGCGCAGCCTTATGTAGACAAGCTACATCATAATGATATAGAAAGCTTTTTAGAGCCGATTTTCGTTTACTTTAAGAATTTTCGGGAATACGGCGAAAGCTTTGGCGATTTTTGCCATCGTCTAGGTTTTGCTGCTCTGCGTGAGTTTGCGGATACTTACAAACCTGAAGCTACCATTAGCAGTAAATCCCGCCATCGAGTTAGTATCCGCGATGAGGTATATACTAAGCTGAAAGCAGCAGCCAATAGTCAAGACAGGCCAATGACGGAGTTGGTGAATGAAGCCTTAGAAGCTTACTTTGAGAATCTGGTGTAAATCAATTCAATAAATATTTTGAACCTTCTCTCCGTGATATTAGCTACAGAGTAGGTTTTTTTATGCTTGATGACTGTAGGTAATTAAATTAGCATGGCTCAACTACAAAGAATCGCGATCGCTCCCTCTCAAATTCAAGCAAATGTGATTACCCTAGGTAAAGAGCAACAGCATTATTTAGGCAGAGTGTTACGCTTACGTGGGGGCGATCGCTTCATTGCCATGGATGGTCGAGGAAAATGGTGGTTAGCTCAATTAGAAGGAGAACAAGCCCAGATATTAGAACAATTAAGCGCAGAAAATGAATTACCTGTAACCGTTACCCTCATGGTAGCCTTGCCCAAGGGGAATGGATTTGATGAAATCGTCAGGTATTGTACAGAATTAGGTGTAAGTTGTATTGCTCCGGTATTGAGCGATCGCACCTTACTCAATCCCAGCCCGCAAAAACTGGAACGTTGGCGACGCATTGCTACAGAAGCGGCGGAACAGTCAGAACGCTGTTTTATCCCCACAATCTTGGAACCCGTACCTTTTACTACCAGTATTAGCGCTAATCTGGGAAGTCACCGTTATATTTGTGAGGGACGTGGTGATTATCCCCATTTAAATAACCTGATTGAATCTGACACATCTACAATTACCATTGCCACAGGACCCGAAGGGGGATGGACTGAAGCGGAAATCAGCCTAGCGATCGCCTCTGGCTTTCAACCAGTATCTCTTGGCCGCCGCATCTTGCGAGCAGTTACAGCGCCAACAGTAGCAATAACCTTAATTTCCGCAGCATTTCACTAGTTAGCAAAAAATCCCCATCACTGCAGTCAGGGGAGTGTCAACCCAGTTAGTTAGAAGTTTTCATTTGTCGTGCCATATCCAGGTAAGAATTCATATTTGCCCCTGGACGGCGGCGACTAGAGCCGGACCCAGTAGGAACAAGATATTTTGGGGCAAAAGTAGTTTCAGTTGCTGGTGTTTTTGTCCCATTAGAGGCTGATACTGTGGTGGGTGTGGCTTGATTAGCTCCGGTATTTTTTGTCGGCTCTACTTTAGTGGTTTTTGAAGCGGTGGGTGCATCTACTGCTGCTGAAACCACCGCAGCCGTACCATTAGCTTTAGGTGATGGGGATACTTGTTGATCTTTAGCTGTAGCTGGTGGTGCTGTATCATCTGCGGATTCATCTAACTCTAAGTAGTAGCCACTGCCTTTTTTACCAGGTAACAACCCAGTAATAAAACCCAAAATACCCGCGATTAACTTTTTGATAAAACCGAACATGAGAATTTCCCCCGTGTTTATATATCTGTAAATAGTTTTATTTCTCTAGTGGAAGCACTTCCCACTGGTAGACATTGAGAGTTAATTATTCAATTTTACTGTAGCTAAGTGCAAGATTTAGAAATGATGCTTAATTAAAATTAATATTTTCCTGTTGGCAGACCCGTGGTAAAAGTGGCATAGATTACTGGTAGACATTAACACTATTAAGGCATTCAATTAAGCACATCCCATATATTCCTATGAATAGCAACAACCTAGAGCGTAACTCGGTGTTATTAATACATGGTATTGAAGACACTGGAGCAGTTTTCAATACCATGGCCAGTTATCTCAGACAGCAGGGTTGGCCTGTGTATACCCTGGATCTGGTTCCCAACAATGCTGCGGTTGGTCTTGATATTTTGGCACAGCAGGTAAGTGATTATATTCTTAATACCTTTGGCCCACACAAACCAATTGATTTAGTAGGCTTCAGTATGGGAGGAATTATCAGCCGTTACTATGTTCAAAGGCTAGGAGGAATCAACCGCGTACACAGGTTAATTACTATTTCCTCTCCTCACAACGGAACTTTGATGGCCTATGCTTCCCAGCGTCCAGGCTGCTTGCAAATGCGCTCTAATAGTCGATTCATCCAAGATTTAAATGGTGATGCCCAGATATTAGATCAGATAAATTTTACATCGATATGGACACCTTATGATTTAATGATCGTTCCGGCAAATAGTTCACAAATGCCCGTGGGAAAAGAAATAGTAGTCAAAGTTCTACTACATCCCTCAATGTTAACAGATCCCAACAGTTTGGCAGCCGTAGCATCTGCCTTAGCAGAACCAATTAACCCCGGTCACCAATTTCGGGATATTGAGAACTGCCAAAAATCGCATCTGGGTGGCGGTAATATTTAAATTCCATCAAGTTGTAAAAGGGATCTTCTAAAAAGAAAGTGCGATGCTCCAAGGGTGAACCCACAAACCGACGTTTAGGTGATTCCCGAAAAATAAGCTGTTGTTTCTGTGCTTTTTCTAGCAACTCTTCCCAGTCATGTTCCTGAACAAAAATGAGTCCGAAGTGTCTAGGGTAGATAGTCCGTTGGGGTAACAGACTTTCCTTAGTGACATGAGCTACTAATTGATGTCCGTAGAGGTTGAGAATTAGCGCTTGGGAATTTTCACGGCCGGCCATGCAGCCAAGTCCATCAACATAATATGCTTTGGTTTGGGCAATGTCAGTTACGGGAAAAGCCAGATGAAATAAGGTACGCTGCATAGCTATTTTAAATATAGTCATCCTATTTGAGTTGAGAAATTATCAGTGAGGAAAGGGAACAGGGAACAGGGAACAGGGAACAGGGAACAGGGAACAGAAATCAAATAGGAGTCCTATATATAATAAATCGTTAATACTGTATACAAAGTGAAGCCGTTTAGTCCCCTAAAACCTGATTTGTGGTCAAACATACAGTTTAAGATAATTTCAGCTTATATCTTAGTGAAGATGTTGGCCTGAAGTGGGGTGGAAAAGCGATTAACACATCTTTACAAGTCGGTGGGGGTTACTTAACCTGTAATAGGAAAAGAATATCGGCATTTTTGGCGTGAAACAGTGGCAGAAACTCAACATCCCAGTTCTAAAGTTGGTTATCCTGTTGGTATTCTGGCCAAAGTACTCATGATTGATTGCTGATGTTATCTTTTCTTGACTTTGCAAATCCTTGGTTAGTAGCCATAGGATTAAACACGGTGCTGTTAGCTTTAGCCTCGATTTTGCCTAAAAAGCTACTTACCCCAGCCGGATTATTTCACGCTTGGTTACTGGGAGTACTCATTTGGGTAACTCTTGGTTGGCAAGGATATCTCGTGGTAATGTTCTATTTTTTGGTTGGTTCTAGTGTAACACGTATTGGCATGGCACAAAAAGAAGCAGAAGGAATAGCTGAGAAACGTTCTGGAGCTAGAGGTCCGGAAAATGTTTGGGGTTCGGCTCTGACTGCTGCTGTGTGTGCGTTGGGGGTAGGAATTCTCAATTCCGGATTACTCATAGTCAGTAACCTTGAGTTTCTACTATTACTGGGTTATGTCGCTAGTTTGAGTACTAAGCTTGCTGATACCACTGCTAGCGAAGTTGGTAAAGCCTACGGTAAGAGAACTTTTTTGATTACTACACTACAACCAGTATCTCGTGGTACAGAAGGAGCAGTGAGTTTAGAGGGAACAATAGCCGGTGTGGTGGCTTCTATTGCGATCGCCTGTGTAGGTTGGGCTGTGGGTTTAGTGGATTTATTAGGAGTGTGTTGGTGTATATTGGCTGCATTTATCGCTACAAATTTAGAAAGTGTGATTGGTGCAACATTGCAATCTAAATATGACTGGCTCACCAACGAAGTAGTAAATATTATTAACACATTAATTGGGGCGATCGCAGCTATCATACTCGCCTTGATTTGGAAAATTACTATTTCCTGATTTTTTCGCCTGATTCTTTAAAAAACACGCAATTATTGGCGCATACTTGATTCTATTATGCGTTAATTTTACCATTATTTTATCATCATCGGTTTTCAGGTGGCTGAGATAGATTTATAGCCTTTTTCAGGCTAATGAAGTACACACCTATTCCCTATTCCCTCAAACTAAAAAAAAATGTACCTCACGAGCATGGTAAATGCTATATTTTATATTTTGGCTCATTTACTTTCTTCATCTGTTCTTTATGGGATTATTTCATGGAATCTTCACCGTTTTTGATAGTTAATGACCAGCCAATTTTTATAAATCAGGCGGTAAAATATCTGCAAGCCTCTGGAAAGTTAGCCCATTTTATTGGCGACATTCTCCGCCAATATGTTATTGAACAAGAAATCCAATCGCGAGATGATATACACATTAGTCCCGCTTCCACAGAACAGACCATTATTGATTTCCGCCTCAAGAATCAACTCAATGACCCTAAAGTATTTCAGGAATGGCTAAAGGACAATGCCACAGACTACGCTACCTTTTACGAATCAATAGCACTGAACTTTAAATTAGAAAAGCTGAAAGTTTTAATTACAGAACCGAAAATTTCCGAATATTTTATCGAACGCAAAATTTTTCTGGATCGGGTGATAGTTTCCCGAATTATTGTCGAGGATCTAGAAATAGCTGAAGAACTACAAAGCCAAATTGCAGAAGGAGGTAGTTTTGAGCAACTAGCGAAAGAATATTCCCTCGCAGAAGACCGCATGGTTAACGGAATGATGGGACCAGTAAGCCGAGGAACAATACCGGATCAATTAAGAGCGGTTTTTGATATAGCTACTCCTGGACAAGTTGTCGGACCTATAGAAATCGAAGGACGTTACGGCTTATTTCGAGTGGAACAATTTTTGCCAGCGTCTTTAGAAGATATCCAACTTCAACAATCACTACAAAATGAACTATTTGAGAAATGGCTAGTGGAGAAAATTCAAAAGCTGACGGTCAAACTACAAATGAGCTAAAATCTCTGGATAATCAACGTTTAAAAGTCAACGCCCTAGCTTCTATACCTTGGTATCAACCACCCCTGCGCTGGTTGAGTTCTGAACAACAATCCCAACTGCAAAATCAAGCCCAAATCCGTCAATATCGTTTGGGAGAAAAAATCTGGTCAACCGCAGCAGGTAGTGATCAGTTTTTGATTTTGACTGGTAAAGTCCGTTTACGAGAACAAGAAGAAGGTAAGCCTTTAGGCTCTCTACAAGCTGGTGATTGGTTTGGTAGTTTGTATCAGATGTCTGTAGACTGCAAAGCTGTAGCTGCTAGCAAAGAAGTAGTAGTAGTATGTTGGAGTACAGCACTGTGGACAGAGTTTTCTAGTCCTGAAATTGAAGATTTTTGGCGAACTGGTGGGAAGGACACAGGTGATATTCACCAGAGCAACTTAGGAGTACCAGACCTAACACCGGAACTCAACCCATCCCCAACGGTTGTCACCTCTGCTTATCCCTTTGTAAATAGTGCGAACACCGCTGCTGCTTGCTTAACAATGGTGGCGCAATACTTAGAACATCCGGTGAAATTAGAATGGGTCCAACGCCAACTCAGGGGACAGCGCCCCAAGAATGTGGTGGATGGGGGTGAGAAGTTGGGGTTAATGCTGCGAAGGTTACAAGTTACCTGGGCTGACTTGCGGCAGTTATCATTTCCAGCCATGCTACAATGGCAAGTGGATTCATCCCGGCCAGCTTCTTGGGTAGTAACCTATGGCATGAAAGGATCTAACCTGATTATTGCTAATCCCCTCAATCAGGATTATGCTTGTGAAAGTTTACCCCAGTCGGTGGTTGAGTCTGCATGGGATGGTAGACTCTGGCAAGTTGAACTTATATCTACTCAAGAAAAATTTAATTTGGGTTGGTTTACCCCAGCAGTTTGGAAGTACCGGAAACTCCTCGCGGAAGTATTAGTAGCATCTTTTACTTTGCAGCTGCTAGGGTTGGGAACTCCACTGATTACCCAAGTTGTAATTGACAAAGTAATGGTGCAGCAAAGTTTGCCCACTCTTGATGTGATGGCGATCGCACTGTTGTTAATCGCGACCTTTGAATCTATACTGGGTATTCTGCGGCTATTTATCTTTACTCATACCGCCCGCCGTTTAGATTTAAGTCTATCGGCTCAACTATTCCGCCATCTCATGCGTTTGCCTTTAGCTTATTTTGAGTCACGGCGCGTGGGAGATACCATAGCTAGGGTTCAGGAACTAGAACAAATCCGCCAATTTCTCACAGGTACAGCATTAACTGTGATTTTAGACAGTTTCTTTGCTGTAGTTTACCTAGTTTTGATGTTTTATTACAATATCCAGCTGACCTTTGTAGCCCTGGCGGTATTGCCTTTATTTGCAGCTTTGACAATTATCTCTACACCAATTCTGCGCAATTGGCTCAATGAAACTTTTAATCGCAATGCGGACAGTCAATCATTTTTAGTCGAGACAGTCACAGGGATTCACTCCGTCAAAGCCCATGCGGCCGAACCAGCAGCACGCGATCGCTGGGAAGGATTATTTGCACGGTTTGTGCGTACAGGATTTAAAGCCTCTACTACCTCCAATATTAGCAGTAATATCGGTAACTTTCTCACCAACTTTTCATCTTTACTCATTCTCTGGTTTGGTGCCAAACTAGTCATTGAGCAAAATCTCACCATTGGGCAACTTGTCGCCTTTCAAATGCTCTCAGGAAGAGTCACCGGGCCACTATTACGTCTAGTGCAACTATGGCAAAATCTCCAACAAGTGTTACTTTCTGTAGACCGCATTGGTGATATTCTCAACATCGCCCCAGAAGCAGAATCAGGAACAGGGTTAGTTTTACCACCCATCAAAGGTCAAGTTACCTTCGAGCAAATATTTTTCCGTTACCAACCACACATTGAACCTGTCCTCAAAGGTATCTCCTTCAACGTAGAACCAGGGCAATTTGTGGGAATTGTCGGACGCAGTGGTTCGGGTAAGAGTACCCTTTCTAAGCTATTACAACGCCTCTATCAAATTGAATCGGGACGGATTTTAATTGATGGATTTGATGTTAAGAGTGCTGATTTAGCCTCACTACGCCAACAAATTAGCGTAGTTCTCCAAGAAGACTTTTTATTTAATGGCTCCATCTTAGAAAATATTACTCTTGGTAACCCCGATATTACCGCCGAGGAAGTAGTAGAAGCTGCAAGGTTAGCTGTCGCCCATGATTTTATTAGTCAATTACCTTACGGCTATGAAACCAACGTGGGAGAAAGAGGGACGGCTTTATCTGGGGGACAAAGACAACGCATAGCCCTAGCCAGACTCTTTCTCTCCTCAGCACCAATTTTAGTTTTAGATGAAGCCACCAGCGCTTTAGACAGTGAAACTGAACAGCAAGTTTTGCAAAACTTACAAAAAGTTTCTAGTAACCGCACTGTATTCCTCATTGCTCACCGTTTCGCACCCCTAAAACGTGCCGATTTGATTTTAGTCTTGGAAAAAGGCGTAATTGCAGAACGAGGTACTCACTTAGATTTGCTACAACAAAAAGGTTTGTACTGGTCACTATACCAACGTCAGCAAGCAAATATTTAATCTTATTTGTGTCTTGGGTGATGCGGTCACAGGGAACCCCTCGCCATGACAATCATAAATCTTCTGGGGTGGGCAGGAAAGCCCGCCCTTTTTTACCTAACTCAGATGAAGGGCGCTGTCAATCATTGTGATCCAGATGTCCACTTTCCATCACTTTGCTCCTTTGTGATTTTCCTTCCTCATCCCAGAAACCATCGCTGTATTAAGGCTTGGGTTTTTGCACCAGATAAAACTCCATAGCTCACACCACCCTAAACGACGGGAAAAACTATACTTTCAATTATACTTTTTGGTCAAAAAAGAGTCATTTTGCAATTTCATTTCATATTAATTGTGATTAAGGGAGGTAAACTCACCTTTTAAAACCTGGGAAACAGGTTTTAACAAGTGCTGTCAAAAAATATTCTGTTTCATTGAGGAGAAAATATATATGCCCATTGACGATATTAGTCAGACTTTGTTTCCTCATCACGGGCTAAATTCCACCCATCTCTCCTCCGTAGACACTTTTCAAATCCACAATGATTATAGCTTGAGCCTCAGGGGTCGGAGTAGTTTTAATTCACCCGATAATCCTGATAATATTAATACAACTTCCCTCCAGACCACTAACTATAATTTTAATTCTGGCTATGGCTTGATTAATGCCGCAGCCGCAGTAGCAAGAGCTGCTGGTGAAAATACTTTTGCTGATGTTCCTCCTGTGGGTGGTAATAATTGGGGAGCAGATTTAGTCAGAGCACCGGCGGCCTGGGCGCAGGGCTACACAGGTAATGGTGTAGTTGTTGCTGTGTTAGATACCGGCGTTGACTATAATCACCCAGATTTAAAGGATAAGATTTGGACTAATCCCAATGAAATTCCTGGTAATGGCATCGATGACGATAATAATGGCTATATTGATGATGCCCAAGGTTGGAATTTTGTTGACAATACCAACAGTACCATTGATGTTAATGGTCATGGTACTCATGTGGCTGGAACCATTGCTGGAGCAAATAATGGCTTTGGGGTAACTGGTATTGCCTATGATGCTAAAATCATGTCGATTAAAGTTCTCAATGAACAGGGATCAGGCAGCAGTAATACCGTTGCTGATGGTATTTACTATGCTGTGAATAATGGTGCTGATATAATTAATCTCAGTCTCGGTAGTAATTTCCCTAACAGCACATTGGAAACTGCAATTCAATATGCCAGTAGTCAAGGTGTTGTGGTTGTCATGGCAGCGGGTAATAATAGTTACCCATTTCCCGGCTATCCCGCTCGCTATGCCAACAACTGCGGATTGGCTGTGGGAGCAGTTGACAGGAACAGTCAGATGGCTAACTTCTCTAACAGGGCTGGGCTGAATTCTTTTCCCTATGTGACGGCTCCAGGAGTGGGTATTTATTCCTCCCTCCCTGGTAATGAGTATGGTACATATAGTGGTACATCCATGGCCGCTCCTCACGTTGCTGGTGTAGTTGCCTTAATGCTCAGTGCTAATCCTAACTTAACTAATGGCGAAATCCGAGAAATCATTATAGAAACCGCTGGAAATAGTACACCAATACCAGATGCTAACAGGTGGAACATCACCCCTGTAGTTTCACCGGACTATGGCAGAGATGGCGGCAATATTATATTAGCTACTGCTATAAATCTGGAAATAAAAGTAACAGATTTTATCAGTGAAAATGCACCAACTTCTAACCGCCCTCCCATTTCTTTCTTTATCAGCCCTATGAATCCTGGGAAACTAGCGGAATTAGGGTATTACCATAGGGCGATCGCAGGACTTAGCGGCATAAATGATGGCATAAATGATAATATCTTCAATGCCGATGATATTGATCAAAATAGGGTAGATTTTACCAAAATCCGCAAACTTTTCAGTCAATTGCAGCTAGGCATAGATATTTTACGCAGATTTCTCCCCATTATTCGCCGATAACAGGAATTACAGCACATTTCAGTCAGGGACACAGGGGCGGGTAAGATACCCACCCCACAAAAATTATATCCTTCATCAGGTTATCACTAAATTATCCTCTTATTACCCCTGCCAGTCCTGATGGTGTTATTACCTGCACCAGCGTTAATGGTATCATCGCCATTACCTGTGTTAATGCGGTCATTGCCAGCACCGGTGGTAATAACTTGATTCCCATTACGGGTGGTGATAGTGTTATTACCTCCA
>NZ_JANQDF010000050.1:0-2775 GCF_029891675.1 Anabaenopsis tanganyikae CS-531 | reverse complement strand
AGGTTTTTAATATGATCTGTGAAGGCAAGACCACCGAAGACAAGGAAGGAAAGTGGACAAGGAAGATTTTATCCGGACAATGGTCTTTTAATGGGCTATTTTTCTTACTAAGAATACAGACTTTGTACTGTTTTTCTCCCTGGTCACCTAGTCCACCTTGTCCACCTTGTCTTGTCCTTGTCAGGGGAGGGGACTGGATTTTATTGTTTTTTGTGTGTTCGGTGTGTTCCCTGTTCCCTGTTCGGTGTTCCCTAATATAAAAATTGCCTGTTTAACACTTTCCAAACATCCTCTAAGAAAATGCGATCGCCAACCTGAACAAACAATCAATTCAACAACTATTACCTCTGGAAGGGAAATTCAAGGTTTATAGCATCTAGAGATACTAAAAACCTTAAGCCTGGGTGTAACTTGATGTACAGTAGCAGATGGGAAATATAGGGCATCCTGATGGAAGATGGCAGAAAATTTCTCAGAATAAACAACCATCACTAGTTATAATTTCCTATAAGTTGAAAAAAGTATTAAGATTAGCGTAAATATTACGCTCTTCGGAAACCGATTAGCCCAAAAACACATTAGGAGGAATATATATGGCGCTCGTACCAATGCGGCTGCTTTTAGACCACGCGGCTGAAAACGGTTACGGTATTCCGGCGTTTAACGTCAACAACCTAGAGCAGATTCAGGCAATTCTCAAAGCAGCAGCAGAGACAGATAGCCCCGTAATCTTACAAGCTTCTCGTGGTGCTCGTTCTTATGCTGGAGAAAACTTTCTACGTCACCTGATCTTGGCTGCAGTAGAAACCTATCCCGAAATTCCCATTGTCATGCACCAAGATCATGGTAATGCGCCTTCTACCTGCTACTCCGCCATCAAGAACGGCTTTACCAGCGTCATGATGGATGGTTCCTTGGAAGCAGACGCTAAAACCCCCGCTAGCTTTGAGTACAACGTCAATACCACCCGTGAAGTAGTCAATGTTGCTCACGCCTTGGGTGTCAGCGTAGAAGGTGAACTGGGTTGCTTAGGTTCCCTAGAAACCGGTGCTGGTGAAGCTGAAGACGGTCACGGCTTTGAAGGTACACTTGACCACTCTCAACTACTAACAGACCCAGACGAAGCAGCGGAGTTTGTAGAGAAAACCCAAGTAGATGCTTTGGCTGTAGCCATCGGTACCAGCCACGGTGCTTACAAATTTACCCGTAAGCCAACCGGTGAAATCTTGGCCATTAGCCGCATTGAAGAAATTCACCGCCGTCTACCTAACACCCACTTGGTAATGCACGGTTCCTCTTCCGTACCTGAAGATTTAATCGCCTTGATTAACGAGTACGGTGGTGCAATTCCCGAAACCTATGGTGTACCTGTAGAAGAAATTCAAAAGGGTATCAAGAGCGGAGTCCGTAAAGTTAACATCGACACCGACAACCGTCTAGCTATCACCGCCGCCGTTCGTGAAGCTCTAGCAAAAGGTCCCAAGGAATTTGACCCCCGTCACTTCCTCAAGCCTTCCATCAAATATATGCAGAAGGTTTGTGCTGACAGATACCAGCAATTTGGTACCGCCGGTAATGCTAGCAAGATTAAGCAAGTTTCTCTCGAAGACTTTGCAGCTAAGTATGCTAAGGGCGAACTGAATATGATTACTAAAGCATCTGCTAAGGTGTAATCTCCCTCAAAATTAACAGGGGGATAACAAAACAATCCTCCTGCAACTCAACTAGAGCATAGCATTGCTATGCTCTTTGAATTTATCCACAACAGTCGCCGTCAAATATATAAAATTACGTTATATTTACCTAAAAATTAATTAGTAAAAATCTTATGGCAAGCAACTGGAAAAACTTCAAAATAGTTGCAAGTTTCTTAGGTGCGATCGCCTTAACACAGTTTTGGGGGCCTAACACCTCCGTACGTGCTGCGGATACCCTTGTTCTGCGATTTGGCCCCTTTGCGGAATCTATTTCCCTAGAGGAGTTACAAAACACAGCAGATACTGGGAAATTTCCCAGAGGTTTAGAGCTTTACACCGGTAGAATATCTGAAGAACAAAGCCGCTTCTTTGTCAGACTGCTGAGAACCAAAGTTCCCATAGATGTGGTCACAGTCAATAGTCTACTCAATACACAAATGGGCATAACAATTCTTAATAATGTCTCCCAGGCTGTAGTCAGAAAAGATGACGCGGGGGTACAAGCACTCAGAGCAGCATTAGTATTAGGTGCTACTCAGCCTCAAGGTCTTTCTGTCATCAATTTTATTGCAGCTTATCCCAGTCAACGCCTAGAAATTGATGTACTAAAAGCCTTCTATGTAGCGAAACGGTTCCCAAAACTCAGGGAAATTCCTCAGGCTATCAAACTAAGGGATCAGGTAGTTTAATCACCATGTCACACAGATCCCCGACTTCTAGCTAAATTATCCTAGATTATCTCTGATTATGTTAAGAAGTCGGGGATCTTACTCATGCAGGTGCGAACTGGTTGCAGCAGCGCTTCGCTATCGCCTTACAGTACTGGGCAATGTCTCACCAACATTCGCTCAACCGTCATAGAAATTATAATTAAATCAACCTATACCTAAACTATTATGACTAAATGGTTTAACACCGCAGGCCCTTGTCAACCAGATATCCACTATACCCTACCCACCACTGAACGGTTACCAGAGTTAAAACGCCTGATTGAACAGCGCAATTACTTTGTCATCCATGCACCCAGACAAACCGGTAAAACCACTGCCATGCTCACCCTAGCACAGGAATTAACAGC
>NZ_JANQDF010000049.1:0-4423 GCF_029891675.1 Anabaenopsis tanganyikae CS-531 | reverse complement strand
TTTGTTTTCTGTCTATGACACTACTTTACAATTGTTTACAAATGTTTGGCAAGGGGTATTTTTTTAATAAAAATTATGCTTGATGTAAGTTTTACTTATCATTAGCTCAATTCTGGAGGAGTTTCTCAAAGAGGCGATCGCTTGGTGGGGAATTAAAAGCCAAGTTAATAGGTAGAGCCTGGCGCATTAAGCGTAATGACCTAGATAGGTATATTGACAAACTTTTTTGAATCTCGCCAAATAGGGACAAGTAGAAACTCGCCAATAGCATAGAGTCAGTAAAACAGTGGCGGGGTTTGACGATATTCTCTAGCGAGTGGGTGGTAGCCATATATAGAAACCGCCTGTAATGACTTTTACTCGTTTCCATTAATTCCACTTCCGGTGAGGGAAGCGGTCTTCCTGAATTAATGCTACAGGAGTTTAAGCCTCTACTCTCCTTGGCGCAAGTCAGGGTGAGCAAGTTTTGATTGTGAATGTAGAATCTCCCTGGGTTTAGCACTAAGACTGTCAATACCTCATAGATAAATAATGGTTTTCATAGAAAGAAATTATAAATTGACTAATACAGCCAATTTTCGGGATAGATATAAGGTTTTGCTTATATGAGCTATATAATATTTTTTTAATAATTCCTGTCTTTGGATTAATTTTTTCCATCTAAAGGCGGTATGCTATTTGTAATCAAACAGTTGCTCCCCAGTTGCAACTGCAAAAATAAAACTGGGTAGATAGTTCTGTATGATTGTGTTTCAAGGTAACTAGGATTTATCCTGAACTAGAACCTTAATTCACAATTAATGTAAATTATCCAACATAATCACAAATCAGCAATATATTTTATAATTGCTGTTTTTTGTACTTAGAAAACAGTTAAGCACTGCTTGAGGAGCATTGACAAATGTATTTTGAGAAAAATGTTTTAATCACACTAAAATGCTAAGAGCCAATCTTTAGCTCAAGATTAATATATTCATCTGACCAACATAAATCTGCAAAAGCTGTTAATCAATGAGATTTATTTGTAATTTTAACAGCTCCAAGTTTTCGGCTTGTATCAGCAAAAAGCCAATACCAAATATTTTCGCATACAAATAAGCTGGGTATCTAAATTTTGAATTGGTACCCAAGATTATTAATGCCAAATTAACATGGTTGCATTATTGTTGGCCAAGTAAATTTATTGACAGATGAAGACAGGTATTGTGCTTAGATTTAATGGGTGAAGTGCCTCACTCCTACCTTACGTAACTCTTTAAAGTTCATTTAGTTCATCCACAAAAATGCTCCTCGTTAGAGGAGTTACAAGGAGGTATTCATGGATTTTTTGTCCTTATTTTTCACTGACTTTATTAAGCAGTTGCAGTCCCCAACACTCGCCTTTTTGATTGGTGGGATGATCATTGCCGCCCTTGGTAGCGAATTGGTAATTCCAGACGCGGTTTGTTCGATCATCGTCTTCATGCTGCTGACCAAAATCGGTCTGACTGGTGGAATTGCGATCCGCAACTCCAATCTGACGGAAGTATTGTTACCGGCATTGTTTTCTGTAATCACAGGGATTGTGATTGTATTCATCGCCCGCTTTACATTGGCCAAGCTGCCTAAGGTCAAAACAGTAGATGCGATCGCTACTGGTGGGTTGTTTGGTGCGGTGAGTGGCTCTACTATGGCTGCTGCCCTGACACTACTGGAAGAACAAAAAATCCCATTTGAAGCATGGGCTGGCGCACTCTATCCCTTCATGGACATCCCGGCGCTAGTAACTGCGATTGTGATAGCCAATATTTACATCAACAAGAAGAAGCGTAAAGAAGCATCCGACTCTGCCATGCAGGAGTCTTTCAGCAAACAGCCCGTTGCGGCTGGTGATTATCCCAGCACTCGGCAAGAGTATCTCAGCCAACAGAAAAATCCCGGTGATAATAAAGTCAAAATATGGCCAATCATCGAGGAAAGCCTCCGGGGTCCTGCCTTATCAGCAATGTTGTTAGGTCTCGCTCTTGGCCTGTTCGCCAGACCAGAAAGCGTCTATAAAAGCTTCTATGATCCTGCTTTTCGTGGCTTGCTCTCCATCTTGATGCTGGTAATGGGTATGGAGGCTTGGTCAAGGGTTGGCGAACTGCGTAAGGTAGCTCAATGGTACGTTGTGTATAGTGCGATTGCACCATTTATACATGGTTTAATCGCCTTCGGTTTAGGTATGATTGCCCACTACGCAACAGGATTTAGCATGGGCGGTGTCGTCGTCCTGGCTATTATCGCTGCCTCTAGTTCAGACATCTCAGGTCCTCCTACATTGCGAGCCGGTATTCCTTCCGCTAATCCATCAGCTTATATAGGCGCGTCCACAGCAGTCGGTACGCCAATTGCGATCGGCTTTTGTATCCCTTTCTTTATCGGTCTTGCCCAAGCAATAGGTGGCTAATCCCAGAAGGGTCTTTGTCTGTTGGCGCTCCCTTGACCCGGCAGACTAAGCAACTCAGTATATAATATCAATTTACGTAAGTAAGGAGGTAAGCAATATGTCCAAGCGTGCCAACAAGCTCGTCATCGTCACGGAAAAGGTTCTGATGAAAAAGGTCGCCAAGATCATTGAAGAATGCGGAGCGACTGGTTATACAGTGGTGGATACTGGTGGTAAAGGTAGTCGCAACGTCCGCTCTACAGGTAAACCCAACACTGCTGACACTGATTCTAATGTGAAGTTCGAGGTACTCACCGAAACACGGGAGATGGCGGAGAATATCGCAGATAAGGTCGCAATTACATTTTTTACCGATTATGCGGGCATGATCTATATCTGTGAAGCAGAGGTACTGTACGGAAGACATTTCTGTGGACCAGACGGCTGTTGAGTCGAAATGAAACGACGCAGACCTAAAAGGCCGGGGCATGACCCCGGTTTTTTGATGGACGTTACTCAAAACGTTTAAGAACTATAGAGATTCTTGTTTATTCCAAAAATGTTAAATTAATTTTGCTCACGTACTTAGTATCATCAGTCTTGACAATGAGACGAGAAGGCTAAACAAGTTTTAAAATACCCAGAAATACAGAAAAAGTTGTAACTTTTGCCCAAAAATGACTGTAGTTATTACCGGTATTATCAGTTCTTTCACAGCAAAAGACCCAGAAAACGGTTTGGCTATGGCTTTTACCGTAGTCATGTTAGCAGGGTTATTTCAAATCATCTTTGGTGTTTTCAAGTTAGGGAGATATATCACCCTCATGCCCTACAGTGTAATTTCTGGCTTTATGTCAGGAATTGGGGTGATTTTAATTATTTTGCAAACAGCACCTTTCCTGGGACAGCCAACTCCTAAAGGTGGAGTTTTAGGAATAGTCAAAAACCTACCTGATCTCTTAGCGAATATCAACCCCATTGCTTTGATTTTGGGTGTGATGACGGTAGCAATTATTTATTTAACGCCGTCATGGGTGTAACAGCTGTTTCCATTAATTCCACTTCCGGTGAGGGAAGCGGTCTATGTATACATAAACAATTAGATTTCAAGGAAAAAACTGTTTCCATTAATTCCACTTCCGGTGAGGGAAGCGGTCGAACTACGCCATGAGCGAGAGAGGTAGCGGCAGATAGTTTCCATTAATTCCACTTCCGGTGAGGGAAGCGGTCTTCTGCCACTTCTCAGTGGTATGAAAAGAGGCAGTTTGTTTCCATTAATTCCACTTCCGGTGAGGGAAGCGGTCCCCTCCATTTTAAACACAGTCCCAGTAAGAAGTCTAGAGGCACTTTCCGATAGCGATAGCGTGGCGTTAGCCAGGTTCAATAAACTTAACGGCTGAAATGGACTTTAGCATACTAACAAAACTCCTGAAACCTTTACCCAGCAAGCGACCGAGGTTAATCGGCACTCGCTAGATTGAGGATGTCAATACATGAGAATCACTATTTCAGCTATTTTGATTGAACTTCCGTAATAGTTGACTGGTGCATTACAACAGGATTTAGGCGAAGCGCTGCTGTAAGCCATATACCCCAACCCTTTGTAAGGTGAGGGGTCAATACTACTCTAAAATTTTTATATTCTCAAAAATCTATCTAAAGATAGATGACAAGATTACCTAAATAGTATTACCGAGATTGACTAAACAGTCAAGGTCGGTCTAATCGCGCTTTAGCTGAAACTCACTTTAGTCGCGGTTTTGCTTACTCTCTTGGTAAACAGTTACATTACCAAAACCAAAAGCGCCCATCCGGTAGGAAGGGCGCTTTGATCAAGCAGAGACAGTATTATTTAAGTTTCTTAACCTGAATCTCTTAGCCGTTGATTGCAGGAGCAGTCAAAGCAACAGGAGCAACTTCACCAGCAGCCAAGTCTAAGGGGAAGTTGTGAGCGTTACGCTCGTGCATTACTTCCATACCCAGGTTAGCGCGGTTGATCACATCAGCCCAGGTAGC